>CADCGZ010000044.1 GCA_902801025.1 uncultured bacterium
GTCTCCCATGGGTGGATGCCGAAGAAGTCACGGCCAATCAGCAACTCGCGCACAGACGAGTCGCCGCAGGAGACGTGGCAGTGGGCGTCGGTCATCTCGCGCCCTTGCGGCGCTTGCCGACGTCGGGAATCGCCGTGACCACGGCTTCCGTCGCATCAAGGTCGCTGCGTCCGCGATAGATCATCTTGCCCGAGTCGTCGACTACGTAGACGATTGGGTAGCGCCCGCCTGCGCCGGGCTCCTTAGTGCGCCCCGCATCTTCGTAGACGGGGAACGTCACCTTCGACTTCCGTATCAAATTCGCAACCTTCGCGGACTTTCCGCCGCGATGCGAGCCGATGACGACGAACGGCTTCGACTTGTACGCGGACCACACGTTTTCGATGCGCGGCAGAAGCGCCACGCTGTCCTCGCTCGATTCACTGAACACGTAGACCATGACGATCTTCCCCTCGAGCGACTTCTCCGTCAGCTTTTTGCCGCAGTACCAGTTCTCTGGTTCAAGCCCCTTCCACGGCTTGGAGAGGTCGACAGCGGGCTTCGGCGGCTCGGCGCTCTTCGTCTCCTCCTTGCGTTCGACGGGCTCTTCCACCTTTGGAGCCGCCGCGACCTGCGGCTCCGGCTCCTCGGGGCGGAAGCGGTGCCACTGCTCTACCCAGAAGTCCTTCGCTACGTGGTACCACTCAACCGTGGTGTCGCGCTGGATCACGGCGTATTCTCCAACCTTCGTATCAGGCCAGAACTTGGCGATGAAAAACTCCGCGACAACCTCAAGGCCGACGAGTACGACAATAACGAGAAACGCCTTTTTCACATCCCCTCCTATGTTATTAGGCCCGAAGAATGCCGAGTTCGTATGCGCGGGAGACGGCGCTCGTCGCGTTCGGGCAGCCGAGCTTCGTCATGATGCCCTTCAAGTGCGTCTTCACCGACTCCGCGCCGATGCCGAGTGATGCGGCAATTGCGTCACGCTGCTTGCCGCTCGCGACCTCTTTGAGCACATCAAGCTCGCGGGCGGTGAGCGTCGAAGGCGCGGCCTGGAACTCCTCGCAGACGAATCCGGGCGCGTCCGCAGCGATCGTGCGGATGGCGGCGACAAGGCGATCCTGGTCGACGTTCTTCGGGAGATACCCTTTCGCGCCTTCCTCCCTCGCCCGCGCCTCCTCCTCCTTGAGGGGCATTCCCGCCATCAAAAGAACACGGATGTCGGGATAGGATTCCTTCAGCTTCGCGAGCACGCCAAAGCCGTCGATGCCCGGCATCCTGATGTCGCTTAGGACGACATCTGGCTTCGCAACTCCTGCGATGGCGACCGCCTCCTCGCCAGTCGCGGCAAGAGCCGCAACACTGAAGTCGCGCTCGCTTTCGAGCATGGCGGCCAAGCCCTCCCTGACCATCGGATGGTCGTCGACTATCATTATGGAGACCATGCGTCAGTTAGTGCGCTTTTCGTATTTTGCGCCGTTGAAGAACACGTCCTCGCCCTTGCACAGCCATTCCGTCAGATCCTCAAGCTCGTTTCTGCTGATTGCGACTGCCCACTTGTCGCCAGTAGGCGAGGCCGGGATGACAAGCTTCTCTATATGCCCGTCCGCAAACACAATGTTGGCGGAAATTCCGCGTTTCCCGTTCGGGTGGTTGAAGCCGATCACCTCGTTGTGGTTGTACTGGAGCGTGCAGTCGTTCCTTATGCCGGAGCCGGCGTCAGCGCGGGCGTCAACCTTGTCGTTCGCGAGGAACTGCAGCTCTGCGAACATGAGAACGCGGTCGGGGCGGGAAAGGCGGCCGTAGCCAATGTGAGGACTGTAGAGCTTTGCCTGCGAGCCCTGCGAATTGTCGTAGCCGAAGCGCTCGTTCATCACATAGCTCCACAGCGGCCTCTGGATACGCATCGCCTTGAGATGCGACGGACACGTAAACACATCCGCGTTTTCGGAGACATACCGCCACAGGGCGCCGTTTGTGAGGGCGTACTGGCGGACTTCGAAATCCTGGTTATACGAAGAAGTAAACCAGCTGCCGCTTGCGACGTGCGAAGTCGTCTTGCCCTCGTATGCGCCGCGAGAATTCCAGCTGAGCCAGCCGGGGACTTCGGCGTATACCTGCCTGATTTCGCCGGAGGTGCCGCTGCTCCTGTCGAGAGAGCGCGTCTCAACTGATCCGGCGAGCGGATAGACCTGATGCGCCATCGCGTACGAGTTGCATGCGTTCGCCAGGTTCTTCATGTTCGTAAGGCAACGCGCCGCGCGCGCGACCTCCGTGCCGTTCGCGATGGTCGAAATGAGGACGCCGATGAGGATGGCGAGGATGCCTATGACGACGAGGAGCTCTATTAGAGTGAATGCTTTTTTCATGTCAATGTCAGTCGAGTGGACGGTAGAAGAGAAGCCGCGTGCGATGCGGATATCCGCTAGTCGCCCCGCTAGGCGTCGCGGGATCGCGCCAGACGAGCGCAACGGCGCGGGCGCCGAGCTGCGGTGGCATCTGGTCCGCAGTGCCGCCGCCAAGCATCAGCGGCTCGGCGCGTACGAATATGAGGAACAGCTGCTGCTTCGCAGCGAAGCAGTCGCGCCAATAGCCGTAGAAGAACTTGCGGTCGACGTCCCAAATCTCGTCGGTGGTGCCGGACATCTCCATGTCCTGTCCGCCGCCGGAGGCGAACACCTTGCCGTCGCTGCAAAGCCCGTACCAGTCGATGTCGTTCCAGACAGTCTGCCAGCTGCTGTTTCCCGCATTGCGCATGCGCCACATGAAGTGCCCAGCCACCTTCTGCAGGTCTTCCCACGCGAACTTGCCGCCTTCGGAATATTCGTTCCAGGCGTACTTCTTGTTGAAGTCCGCGACGGACATCGTCGCATAATCGGTCACGCCCTCCATATGGTTCGTCGACGCACGGCGCCAGTCGACAGGCGTGTTGGCAAAGGCCGCCATGAGGACATTCGTCGAGTCTGAATAGGGATTCACCTTCATCCCCGTCCCTTCGCTCGTGAACGGCAGGTTCTCGAACGCCGTCTCGTTGTCGCCGATAGGGTCGTATGTCCGCCACATAAAGTTGGCGTTGAGCGTGTCGCCAGCTCCGGAGGCATATTCGTTGTTGTTCCAGTTGTTCTGCGGAATGTTGTAGTTACCGGAATTGCCATAGTTGCCGACCGTCTCGAGATTCGTGAAGCGCGGCAGGAACGCAAGTTCGTAGACCGACTGGAGGTACCCGGCGTCGCTCGTCGCCATGAAAATGTCGCCGTCACGGTCGTTGCCGCCGGCAAGGTTGGTCTCAAGCCACTTCGACTTCGTGATGTTGCCGGCAGATTCGGCGTACCAGTTCTCCGGCATGTGGTTGTGGCGCGGATCAGGCACCATGACCGCCGCAGGCGAGATTGACATGTCGGTCGCGGCATTCTCGAGGCTCTCCATGCCGGCAATGCCAAAATCGAATGCGACGCCGGTCCCGAACTTGAGGAGCGGCCAGTACGAGATTTCCAATGCCGCGCTCCCGGAAGCAAGAAGCCTAACCGTGGGGTCGTTTCTGGAATTCTGGAAGGCGTCGTCTCTAATGCTCGCCGGCACCATGTCGACAACCTTGCCGTCGGAATCCTTTATGCGCAGCCACACGGCGGCGTTGAGATGCACCCTCTTGCTCCAGCCGGGGTTTGCGCTCAGCTTTTCCGTGAGGGCGTTGTCGGCAAAATCGGCATCTCGGACGCGGGTGTCCGCGTTCAGCGCGGGAAGGGCCGTATGCGCCTTGAGCGTGGCGCCTGCTGCCGCGGGGTCGGCCTTCACCGTCGCGAATGTCGGCGTCCAGTCGGTGAAGCCGCCCTGCGGATTCTGCTGGCGCGTCTGCGTCCACTGGTAGGTGACTTTCAGAAGTTCATTGCCGGGATTCGCGAGGTCCGTAGCAAGCCTGACGCCGGCGCGCAAATCGAGATCGCCTTCCCAGATCGCGCTTTCCTCGTCCGAGATCTTGGCGGGGAAGTTAGGGCGGCCTCCCTCGAGCTTCACCGTCATCACGCCGGTTTCAAGATTGATTCCACTGTCTGGAAGCGTGGTGCTCGCCAGATGAAGCACTTCCGTGTCGTCGATGTTTCTTGTGCGGAACGGAACCGCCGTCTCGGAAGTGAAGAACAGCGCAAACTTGCCGTCAAGCGTCCAGCTGGGATTATCTGCAGCGTCATTGTGGAGAAACGGATATGCGACGATCGTGTGGATGCGTCCACCCTGGAACGCCTGGGCGAAGCCGTCTGGCTTGACTATCCATCGGACAACCTGCTCTATCTTGCGCTCGGTGACCTGGCTGTTGTCCGGCGGGAGCGAGCCGCCATCCCAGCCAGTGGGAGCCATGTCTATTCGCTCGACGCCAAACGAAGGGGACTGCGCAAGCCGCAGCTCGACCCCGCAGATCATCGGCACGCGCTCGGTCGTCGGCACGGCGAGCGAAATCGGGACGCGGTCCGCATCGAGATAGTCGGCAAGCGCAGTCATGCCAAGGCCGCTGAGCCGGTCGTACCACGTCTTGGCCTCCTGGCTTGGCGCCACTTGCGTCTTGTAGAGCGCAGTGGTGCGCGAAAGCACGAGCGGGCCGCCATTCTGGAGATCTGTCATCTTGTACGGCTGGTAGCGTCCGTCCGCGAGGTCATACGTCTCGATGGCGTTGTTGCCATTCCCCGAAAGAGTCTTCTTGCTCTTTGGGAACCAGCCGTCCGTCACGAAAGTCATCGAGGAATACATATCGAGCTGTGCGGTGCCCTCGGCCGGATAGAAGCTGCCCGTCCCGGTCTTGATGTATTCGGCAAAGGGACTCTTCATCTTGCCAATTGAGCCCTTGTCGCCGAGGGCGAGGTTGAAGTCGGCAACCGACACGAGCGGCATCTTCGAGTTGGAGTCGAAGGTTATCTCAAGCGAATCCTCGTCGATGTCGCGAAACCGCTCCATGAACGTGTCCCATGCGTCGGCACCCGACGGAGCCGACCTGTGCCCCGTCGGCTCGAAGAGATGCGCGGCCGTAATGCGGCGGTTCGCGGCAGAGGAGCGCGGATAGTCGGCGACGAGGCGGTTGACGTCGAAGTAGTCGGAGACGTCGAGCGCGCAGTAGGCGTAGCGCCCCGTGTCGTACCCAAACGAACTCCATACGGCCGTAGGTGTCTTGCGCGACCAATAGCGCGCCTCGTTGACAAGCGGCGGCGGTATGTAGGCGAGCCCCTCAAAAGTCAAGGTCGGGGCGGTCTGGGAGATGTCCTCCTCGGCATCGCGCCCGAAGAATACGCGGTTGCGCCACTTATTCGACGACCTGACTCCAACGCCGGGATGGACGTCGTCCGCAATCGCACGGTCTATCTCGTCGATTGCGCGGGCAAGCGCGCCCTTTGCAAGCTCCCTCGCGGCGACGGAGCGACGCAGATAGCTCGACGGCAGGCGCGCGCGGCGCATGAAAGCGGAGAAGGCGACCGCCGAGACGACGAGAAAGGCGAGAACGCCAAGAACGATAAGAAGCGCTGATCCCCTTCTCTTCATCTACGTTCCTCCTCCGAGAGCCGATAGAAGTTCGGCAGATAGTAGCAGGTCCCGAGGTCAAGGTTCTCGGGGCGGTTGATCCTGCCCTCCTTGATGCGCACGACATACGGCTTGTTCCACGGGTCGCGCATCTTCCCGCCGGCAGAGAGCTGGGCGGCAATGAGCGTCGGT
Organism: uncultured bacterium; assembly: GCA_902801025.1. Taxonomy (GTDB): domain Bacteria; phylum Verrucomicrobiota; class Kiritimatiellia; order RFP12; family UBA1067; genus UBA1067. The sequence goes on from CADCGZ010000044.1 coordinate 5,677, forward strand.
ATGTCGCCGGAGGTCGCGCTCTCGCCCTTCCCGAGCAGGAACGAGAGAGATGAGGAATCTGCCTCCTCGTCGTTCATCTCCCTCAGCTCGTGCTTCCCTCCGCGGGAGTAGTTCTCCCACGCGAGAATCGCCTGGGAAATGACCTTGACATCGCTCCTTGCCTTCTCGAGACGGGCGCGCTCCGCCGTCTTGCCGACGGCAGAGCCGACGGACGCCATGAATATCGCGATCATGGCAATCACGACAACCAGCTCCACAAGCGTAAACCCTCTCTTATTCGAAGTCATCGGGATTGCTCCAAATGTCGTCGTAGTCGTTCAAGACGCCGTTCGGGCCACGGCTCTTTACGTTCACGATCCAGTTCTTGCCGGCCTCCGACTCGCTCTGCCTGACGTCGACGGGGCCAAACGCGTCCTTGGGCTCGAGGTCGTCCCTCTTCAGCTCGCCCTTGCCCTTCAGATACTGCACCTTCGCGCGCTCCTCGACGTCGGTGTTGTCCGTCGAGTCGACGGCGCGTTTCCTGAGCTGGGGCCGCACGCCCGTTCCGCTCTCCTTCCAGATCGAGAGCGTGCGGTGTATCTCGTTGTTCCAGATGTAGATGCTGTCGGCCTCGTCTCGCACGGCTGCGACGTTGTCGCGGACCTCGTCCATGTCGAGAAGCCCTGCGACGCCGGTGCGCCAGGCGATAGAGGACTGGTTGAAGATCATTGTGAGCACCGTCACGAGCATTCCGAGAAGGAGCGCCGCGACAAGAAGCTCAAGTATGGTGAAGCCGCGTCTCATTCGTCCATGACCCCCTGGAACCTCGCCTCAGTGTAGTAGAGCGGCGCCGAGAAGAGAAGGTTCTCCTTCGCGGCGGCCCTGAAAGATATGCGCACGATCGCGCTGTCCTCGTCGTGCATCACGACGAGCGCCGCCTTGAGGTTGCCCGCCTTCTGCTTCGTCACCTGGAATCCGGACGGGAACCCGCCCCCGATGTTGAGCGACGAGATGGTGCGCGTATACGCCGACTGCGCGAGATCCTCCGGATTGGACACGACCCTCCCCGTGCTGCGGTTCTGGAGATAGTGGCCCCAGCCCTGTTCGCCCGGGGAGTCGGGGATCCTGCGGAACACCGACCACTTTACGTTCGTGGCCGTAAGCGCCGTCACGAGCGGGCCCATCACTGCGTCGGCGTATGCGGCGGAGGCAACGTCTTCGCGGCTTTGGCGCTCTTCGCGAAAGCCGAAGGCATAGAGCGAAATAATGCCAAGGACGCCCACCGCCATCACCATGATGGCGAGATTGACCTCGATGAGCGTAAACGCCTTCTTCATCAGTGCATACCCTCCGTGGGCTTGTCAGTCGTCGCAACCTGCTGAGCCTCGAGCTCGCCCGACTTCCCTGGCCGAAGACTGTATATCTGAATCGTCGACATTCCGGTCGCCCCCTCGTCCGAACCGGAGCCGGAGTTGATGCTAACGTCGAACCACATCGTCTTGTAGTCGCCAGCCGATATCTTGTCCTGCGGGCGCCTTTTGTAGGAACTGCCGAAGAGGTAGCCGTGGGGAAGCTGTATCTCCGCGAACTCAAGCCCGTAGGCGTCGCCTGCGTGCCACTCGCCGGCAGAGCCGGCGTCCTTGAGCACATAGGCGTAGCACGGTATCTCGACCACACGCATCTCGCCAGTCGAAAGCAGCGTATCGCGGTTCTGGTCCGTCACGTTCTTTGTCGTCTGGCTGACGAGCGAACGCCCGTTGCTCGTCTTCGAGTTCATCTTGTAGAGCGGCACGAGATTGTCGTTCTCGGTGGAGCCGCTGTTGACGTTCTCGCCATCCTCGTCATCTGCGTTTTCCACGAGGCGCTCCTTGTCGAGGTCGCCAAACTCGTCGTAGAGGTACGGGTCGAAAAACCGCGAGATGCGCCCGGCGCGCCGGACGGCCACGGCCCTTCCGACGACTATGATCGGCTCCGTGTCGGTTTCCTCGCGGAGGGTCTCGTTCCAAAAGTAGATGGCGACGGGCTGGCGGTCAATCTGAGCGCGGCGGTACGCCGCGCGGATGAAGTGGTTGACGTTCTCCATCACGCCGCGCTCCTCCATGCCGCGCTGCATGGCGCGATAGCCGCCGACGGTGAGCGTGCCGAGGAGTCCCATGATCATCATGACCATGAGCAGCTCTACCAGGGTAAATGCGCTTCTCTTCATCACTGCGTAGACACCTTCATCTGGTCGGTCGGCTTGGAGTAGACAACCTTGAAGTGCCGAAAGTATCCGTGGGACGGCTCGGGGTAGCCGAAGTGCATCTGGGACGTAGTCATCTTCTGGCCGTTCGCATCCTGCTTCGTTCCCCTTATGGCCGTCATGAAGTCGAGCCCGAGATGCCTCGTTCCCGCGCGGCCATCGTAGCGCGAGACGAAGAGCCCGGAAATGTCGAGGCAGGGATTTCCGTTCTTGTACTCATGCAGGATGTCGCGCATCATGTCGTCGACGTCTCCCGGATCGAGCACGTAGATATCGGAGTCCGAGCGATACTCCTTGCCTTCGCTGTTCGCCTTGTCGCCCGTTATCTTGGACTCTATGCCGCCAGGCCACTCGCCTTTCTGCGCATAGTAGGTTTCGAAAGCGGCCTGGACAACCTTGCAGCAGGCCTCTGCCTTCCTGATGCGCGCCTGCCTGATGGCGCCGGCAGCGGCCGTCGTCACGATGCCGAGGAGAATCCCCATTATCGCGACTACCATCACGAGCTCGATGATGGTGAAGCCGCGCCTCACTTCTGCACCTCCCTCGTCTGGCCATAGGTCCAGCTGTAGACGTCGTCTTTCTTTAGGCCGGTCTCATAGTTCTCGAACTTTCCGTCCTTGCCGCAGCACCAAACGACCGCTGTGGCCCGGATGTCGATGCTCTCGCCGCCGACCGGAACTCCCTCTATCACGCCGTCGCCGTCGAGGTCGAGCGCGTAGCGAAGGACGTGGTCCTGAATGGTGCCGCCACTCGGCACCTTCGTCGAAAGCGAGGCAGACGTGCCGTGGTTCTTGATTACTGTGAACGCCCAGGGAGATATGACGCCAAAGCGATCATAGCCGGAAAGCTGGGTCCCCGAGCTATTCAGCGTCAGGGTCATGTACTTGCCCTTCGCGAGCGGAAGAGCCGCAGTCTCGTCGAGGAGATGGCTCCCGTTGTGCCCCCTTATGAGGGCCCTTGGCCACGCCCCTTCCTTCTGGTAGAGGGCCGTGAGCGCCGTCGCGGTGTTGGCGACGAGCTCCTGGCAGCGGGCCTTGTCCGCCGACTTGATGAATTTCGAGACGGACGCAAGCATGACGCCCATCAACGTCGCGATTATCCCTATCACGACGAGCATTTCGACAAGTGTGAATCCGCGTCTTTTCATTATCAGTTGCTCATGTGTGCTATGTCGTCCTTGGTCCACTTCGCCGCCATGTCGAGCTCCAGTCCCGACAGCTTGTCGCGAGCGATCCACGGAGGGAACGTCTTGCCGTCGGGGCCGGCGCTCCAGAGAGTGTAGCTCTGGTACGGCGAGCGGGAGTAGTAGTAGAACTCGTGGCCCCACCCGTCCTGGACCGTCACTTCGTCAAGGATGTACTGGTCCCTGTAGGAGCCGTTCCCGTCGGGCGTGAAGCACGCCTCGTGGAGCGCCGGAGCGAGGTCCTCGATGGCCATGCTGTCGAAAATGCCCCTGTCGCGCCAGTAGCCGCTCTTGATGTGGATGCCAAATGGATGCAAGTCGGTGTCGCACCGGCAGATGCCCTCGAGGTTCGGCAGCCACCGCGCGCAGGCCGACTGGGACGGCATCATCTGGAGCTTGACGACGTTTTCGTTCTTGCTGTCGTTGCGCATCTCATCCGCCCACCTGTACAAGGTTGTCCACTCCGTGGTGTCGCCCGTAAAGGGATCGCTCGGCTTCTGGTTGTTCTTCGTCCACTGTGCGTAGCCGCCGGCCTCGAAATACTTGGAGCTGCCGCCCATCATGACGAAGTATCGCGGCAGGAGATAACTCATGACGCCGTACTGGAACAGCTTGATCTCGCTCCACAGGACCTCGTCCCTTTTGGAGGAAAGCCGATCCTCTATGGCGCTGTCGCCTGCGGAGGAAAAGCCAGCGGCCGCCCATTCCTTCATGTCCTGGCTATTGAACACCCCTTCGTACTCGCCCGAAGACGCAGCTTGCGCGATGAGGTCGCTCAATTCGCGTATGTAGCCCGACATGCCCTCGGGGAACGGGAACCGGCAGCCGATCGGCTGCGAACGGCAGACGGCTCGTACCCAGCGCCACGCCTCGGACTCATTCCCCCAGTTGATCGTTTCTTCCTGATCTCTGAAACTGCGGTTGCCGTGGAGCTTCACGGGCGGATAACACCCGAAGGCAGCGTGAAAACCCGAAAGGCAGTTCTCGAGACGCTGCATGCGCGTGATGGTCATCGTGCGCGCCTCGGTGTCGGACACCGAGCTCATGATGCGGAACGAGATCGCCATCAGCGTCACGAGGACGGCGATGACGATCATGAGCTCGATGAGCGTAAAGCCCCGCTTCGTCATGCGGCCCCTCCCGAAACAGACGAGATGATCTTGATCATCGGCAGGAACATGGCGACGACGATGGTGCCGACGACGACGGCGAGGACGATGATGAGGGCCGGTTCGATCGCGGCCGTCATGCCGGCGACGGCGTTGTCCACCTCGTCGTCGTAGGTGTTCGCGATTCGCGTAAGCATCTCGGCGAGTGCGCCCGTTTCCTCGCCGACCTCGACCATCGAGACGACCATCGGCGGGAAGACCCAGCACTGCGAGAGGGGCGCTGTCATGCCTTCGCCCTCCTTCACCGCGTCGTGGACGCTCTGTAGGGCGTTGGAGACGATGCGGTTGCCGGTCGTGTCGCGCACGATCATGAGCGACTGGAGAATCGGGACGCCAGAGGAAAGGAGCGTGCCGAGCGTGCGCGTCACGCGCGATACGGCGGTGCGCTGGACAAGCGTACCGGTTACGGGCATCCTGAGCGACAGCCAGTCGAACGCCGTCGCGCCCTTCTCGGTCTTTCCGACGATCTTCTTGAGGACGACGAGCACTACGACGCCGATGCCGATCGTGATGTAGTTGTGCTGCACCCACTCGGAGGCGTTGATGACGAACTGCGTGACCGCGGGGAGCTCGGCGCCGCCAAGCATGTCGTTGAACACCTGCTTGAACTTCGGAATGACCATGATAAGCAGGAACGCCGTTATGCCGATGGCCGCAAGGAGGACGACGATCGGGTAGATCATCGCGCCCTTGACCTTGTTCTTGATCTTCTCGCTCTTCTCGGCGAACTCCGCAAGACGGCCGAGGACGACTTCGAGGACGCCGCCCGCCTCGCCGGCCTTCACCATGTTGATGTAGAGGTTGTCGAAAATCTTCGGATAGGCCGTCAGAGACTCGGAGAAGGTGCCGCCGGCCGAGATGTTGTCGCCGATGCCCTCTAGCGCCTCCTTCATCTGCGCGTCCTTCATCTGGCGCTTCAGGACCTCGATGCCGCGCATGAGCGGAAGACCGGCGTTCACGAGCGTCGCAAGCTGGCGCGTGAACTGGGTAAGGACCTTCGTCTTGATCTTGCCGCGCATCCAGTTCGGCAGCTTGATGTTGAGCTCCATGTTGAGCGCGCCGCCCTTCTTTGCCGCCGGCGCGGGAGCAGGGCCGCCCCTCTTGGGCGCTTTCTTCGGAGCCGCCGCGGGCGTGGACGCCGCACGCTTCACCTCGCCGAGCGCCGTCGGGAAAAGACCCTGTGCGCGAACCGCCGCGATGGCGGAATTGCGGTCTCCGGCCTCGATCTGCCCGCGCGTCTCGTTGCCTGACGCATCCTTAGCTATATACTGAAATGTCGCCATGTTCGGAATAGACCTTCCTCAAGTTTGAGTAGATTATACCATCTATCGCGTCTTATGGCAAATGGCAAAATCACTTTCCAACGCAAAAACGGGAAAAGAGCGCATTAAGCATATCGGCCGAATAGGTCGCGCCTATCCCCTCGCCAAGCCGTTCTGCCGCTGCGCGAACGCGATTTGCAAGGAGAACGAGGTCGGGGAGTGGGGGAGTGGGGGAGTTAGAAAGTGGAGGAACGGGGGAGAGGAGCGCTCGGGCCTCGACAAGCGCCGCCGCGTCGCGCCCAAGGGCAGAGTCGGTATCGCCCGGCTCGGCCGCCTTGCGCTCGAGTTCCGCGGCAATTGCGCCGCGGAGCGCATCAAGCCCCTCGCCCGTCTTCGCGCTGATAGGAATAACTCCGATGGTTGTTGTTCCCGCGCAGACGCTTGCGCGCCCTGCGGGTTCGGCTACGCCGAATCTTCCCTCCGCTGCGCTGCGGTGCATTCCCGCTCCACCGCTCTGCGTCCTAAAACCATGGCCAGTAGATTCCTCTTGAGTAGCGATTGTCGAGCGTAAAACTGCGGAGTGGTAACGAGAGCCATAATCCTCGGAGTTTGCTATCAGATCGCATTTGGAAAGGACTTCGATGACGGCGACTATTCCGCACGTCCCGGCTGTCCCGTCAGCAGGATTGCCGTCGGCGGGGGTCAGGTTCAGCACTATGTCGGCCTTTTCCATAAGGTCGCGCGCGCGCGCGACGCCTTCGCCCTCGATGTCATCGTCCGTCTCGCGAAGCCCTGCCGTATCGACAAGCCGCACCGGCCAGCCGCCGATGTCGAGCCACTCCTCTATGGAATCGCGCGTCGTTCCCGGCGTCGCCGAGACTATCGCGCGGCGTTCCCCGAGAAGCGCGTTTAAAAGCGAGCTTTTCCCGGCGTTCGGCGGCCCCGCAATCACGACAAGGGCACCATCGCGGAGTATCTTCCCCTCTTTCGCGCGACGAATCGCAGCATCGAGGCGGGCGGCGATTGCGGCGACAGACGAGGCGATGCCGGCGCAGAAGCCGTCGGAGAGCTCCTCTTCGCTCACGTCAAGCGCGTGTTCGACAGTCGACGAGAGATCGACAAGGGCCTTGTAGATGTCTTGCGTCTCGCGGCGGCTCTCGCCGGTCAGCCCGCGAAGCGCGGCATCTGCGCCGCGGTCTGTCTTGGCATCGACGAGATCGAGGACCGATTCCGCTTCCTCGTAGGAGAGACGACCGTTCAGGAACGCGCGCTCGGTGAATTCGCCGCGGTGCGCGAAGCGCGCGCCCGAGACAAGGCAGGCCTCGAGGACGCGGCGCGGCGTCACGGAGCCGCCGTGGCACTGGAACTCCACGACGTCCTCGCCAGTGTAGGAATGGGGTGCCTTAAAGCCAAGAACGACAGCAGTGTCGATTAAGGTCAGATTAGGGCCGACCCTAATAGACTCTAAACTGACCCTGCGAGGTTTGGGGGCTCGGCCAGTAAGCCGCTCGGCGACTTGAAACGCCTCGGGGCCGCTTACCCTGATCACCGCGACGCCCCCACGTCCGGGAGCCGTCGCAACCGCCGCAATCGTATCCCCGAGACTCACTTGGCGTTTCTGAAGAAGCGACGCATCTCGTCGGGCGTCTTGCACGCGGCGAGCCGCTCGTAGCCGTTGTCCGCGCGAAGCGCGCGGGAGATGTAGCTCATCAGCTTAAGGTACGGCGTCTGCGCCTCGTCGTTCGCAACCGTAAGGACGATTATCTGCAAAGGCGAGTTGTCGATCGTCTCGTAGTCGGGAATGCAGCCGTTGGCCGTGCCGGAGTTGTCGACGATCGCAACGGCGCCCGCGATGCCATGGACGCTCGGGCAGCGGCCGTGGGGGACCGCGATGCCGTGGTCGAGTCCCGTCGGCATCGACTCCTCGCGCTTCAGGACCGCTTCCACCGCCTCGTCCGCGTTCTTGACGTGGTTCGGGCAGGCCGCGGCGATTTCAGAGACCATCTTCTCGATCGCCTCCTTCTTGGACGACGCGCGGAACTTCGGCAGCATGACAAAGCCCTGCAGATAGCGCCCGACGCCCTCGTGGCCGCGCTTCGCCGGCTCGCTCTTCGCGATCATCTTGCCAAGGTCCTCCTTGCGGATCGGCTTCGCGATTGCGCGGGCGAGGTCGTTCATCTGCGAGGCGACCTCCATCCACGCCGTCATTACCATCGTCTCCTCGGCCTTCGTGCAGGTGAAACGAATCTTCTTGCCAATGCGGCGGACAGACATGTCGATGTCGTCCATCGCGATCTCCCAGATGTGGTCGGTCTGCGAGAGGAGCGTGACGAAGAAGCCCTCCTTGCGGAACTCCTCGACGAGACGGTTGACGACGAGCTCGGCGACTTCGCGCGTCTCGAGCTCGAAGACGACTTCGCGGCCGCCGTCGGCGTCGGCCTTCGGATGGCGCACGCCCTTCGCCTTCGGGTGGAAAAGCCCGACGAGCGCAGGCGGCGCGACGACCGTCGTGACAAGGGTCATCAGGATGCCGATGCCGAACACTTCCTGGGTGAGATAACCATTGGAAAGGCCGATGCCTGCGATGATGAGCGCGACTTCGCCACGCGGAATCATGCCCGCGCCGACACGCAAGGAACCGAGGACATTGAAGCCGCAGAAGAGCGACGGAATCGCGCAGCCCACGATCTTTGCGAGGACGGCGAGCGCGGTATAGATGCCGCCGAAGATGAGAACGGGCTTCGACCAGAGCGCCGTAACGTCGACCATCATGCCCATCACGCAGAAGAAGATCGGCACAAGGAACGTGTAGAGGTTCGAGAGGTTCTCCTGGACGAGGTGCTTGATGTCGGTGCGCGAGAGCGCGAGACCCATCACGTACGCGCCAATAATGAGGGTGAGGCCGAGCGCCTCGAACATGCCGGCGATGACGAGCGCAAGGCCGAATGCGAGCGTCGCGATCGCGGCGTGCGCCTTGAAGAGCTTGAGGAGCCAGGAAATCTTCTTCGCGAGCACCACGCCGACGATTGTGCCGACGAGCCACACGCCGAACGCCTTCAGGGCCGTCGCGCCGATGGCGCCCCAGTCGATGCCCTGCGCCGCCGCCTCTCCAGCCGCCGCCTCGCGCTGGGAGCCGATGATGCCCATGCCGATCGCGAGCACGATAATGCCGAGGACATCGTCGATCACGGCGCCCGCCATGATCGTCACGCCCTCTTCGGAATCCATCTTCTTCTTTTCGGAGAGGATACGCGCCGTGATACCGACGGAGGTCGCGGTGGACATGATGCCCATGAACATCGCCGCCGGCGAAAGCGCCGCCTGGACTACCTTGCCTTCCTTCACGAGCTCGCCGAGTTCCGCGAGGCACTGGATGCCGCCGAGGAGGTCGGGGAGATATGTTGTCGCGTAGACGGCGCAGAGATCTCCGAGTAGGAACGAGAACACCACGCCGCCTACGCCCACGAGCGAGCCAGCGAACGCGTACTTGAGAAACATCTTGAGGTTCGTCTCAAGCCCTGAGAGGAACAGCAAGACGACAGACGCTATGGTGCAGATGCCGTAGAGCTCGGGCGTCGCGGCGAAGGGATTCCCGCCCGCAGCCGCCTGCGCGCGCAGGGCCTTGCCGTAGAAGATTCCATACTGGAACATGCCGTCGAAGCCAGGAATCGGGAAACCGCCGAGCGCCCACGGGCCGATGAGGATACCGGCGCCAAGTTCGCCAAGGACGCTCGGGAGCTTGAGCGCAGTCGCGATCGACCCGCCGATCTTCGCGGCGAAGATGATTATGCCGATCTGCAGAACGAGGAAGAGCATCTTCGGCGTCATGCCGAGCTTTGCCGGCCAGTCGGCCGCGTCGGCGGGAAGCGCCTCGCCCGCGAACGCAGCCACCGCCGCAAAGATGAATGCCAGCAAAAAGAGTGTCTTTCCGTGTTTCATATCTGTGTCCGAAGGTTCAGTATTTCCATGGCACGAGCCACTAACTCCTGAAATGCTTTACTAGAGGCGCCCAGTCCTTGGCCTCCTCGGGCGTCATCTGGGCGAAGGCCATTACGATGAGCCGGTCGCCTATCTTACCCTTGTGCGCCGCCGCGCCGTTGAGACAGCAGACGTGGCTGCCGCGTTTTCCTGCTATGGCGTAGGTCTCGAAGCGTTTGCCGTTCTCTACGTCGGCGACAAGAATTTTCTCGTAGGGGACGATCCCGACCGCTTCCATGTCGTCGGGATCAAGCGTAAGCGAACCCTCGTAATCGAGACATGCCTCGGTTACGCGTATCCTATGCAACTTCGCTTTTAAAATCTCAACCAACATCTATCACTAACCCCTGATTACTGACTTCTATGCACTGACTCCTGACCCCTAATCACTGACCCCTAACTCCTCTCCTCGACCATTTTCTTCGTCACGACGACCTTCTTCATCTTCGCGTTGCCCGGCGCCTCGTACATGACGTCGGTCATGAGACGCTCCATCTCCGCTCGAAGACCACGCGCGCCCGTCTTGCGCTCAAGCGCAGTCTTCGCGAGCGACTTGAGGGCATCGGGTTCGAACGAAAGCGAGACTCCATCCATGGAAAGGAGCTTCTGGTACTGCTTGACGAGCGAGTTCTTCGGCTCGGTCAAGACGCGAACGAGATCGTCCTCGGAAAGCTCCTTCATTGTGGTGATGACGGGGAGACGGCCCGTGAACTCGGGAATTAGCCCGAACTTTACGAGGTCCTCCGGGCGAACGTCACCGCTGCCCGTTCCCCGTTCCCCGTTCCCCGTCTTCTGCTCCGCCGCGCCAAAACCTATCGCGCGCTTGCCGGTGCGCTCGCCAACTATCTTGTCGAGACCGACGAAAGCGCCACCACAGATGAAAAGGATGTTAGAAGTGTCGACCTCGATGTACTCCTGGTCGGGGTGCTTGCGGCCGCCCTTCGGCGGGATGCGGCAAATCGTGCCTTCGAGGATCTTGAGAAGCGCCTGCTGAACGCCCTCGCCAGAGACGTCGCGCGTGATGGAGACATTGTCGGTCTTCGACGCGATCTTGTCTATTTCGTCGACGTAGATTATGCCGCGCTTCGCAAGCTCGACATTGCCGTCGGCGTTCTGGAGAAGGTAGCGGACGAGGTTCTCGACGTCTTCGCCGACATAGCCCGCCTGCGTGAGCACCGTCGCGTCGCCGATGGCGAACGGAACGCCGAGCATCTTCGCAAGCGTTCGCGCGAGAAGCGTCTTGCCAGTTCCCGTCGGCCCGATAAGGAGGATGTTCGACTTCTCGATCTCAACGTCAACGAACTTTTCGTCCTTACCCTTCTCGGCTGCCTCAAGGCGGCGATAGTGGTTGTGGACGGCGACGGCGAGCACTTTCTTCACTTCGTCGTGCCCGATGACATACTGGTCGAGAAACGCCTTTATTTCTTTCGGGGTAGGCGTAGGCGGGAGCGGAGGAACGTCTTTCGCGCTCTTCTCGTGGCGCGTCACCATCTCGTTGGCGTGGCGAACGCAGTCGACGCAGATGTTCGCGTCGGGGCCGGGAATCATCCCGACTTCCTTTGAACTTCTTCCGCAAAAGGAACAGGTCAGCTCTTTCATTCCACGACCTTGTCGACAAGACCCCACTCAACGGCTTCGGCGGCCGACATGAAGTGGTCGCGGTCCGTGTCCTTCACGACGTCGGCCAACTTCTTGCCGGAGTGCTTCGCGAGGATGCCGTTCAAGATTTCCTTGAGGCGCAGGATCTCCTTCGCCGTAATCTCGATGTCGGAGGCCTTGCCCTCGGCGCCGCCCCACGGCTGATGGATCATGATGCGCGAATTAGGGAGCGCATGGCGCTTGCCCTTCGCGCCCGCAGTCAGCAACACCGCGCCCATGGAAGCGGCCTGGCCGATGCAGTATGTCGCGACCGGGCACTTGACGAACTGCATCGTGTCGTAGATCGCGAGCCCCGCCGTGACGCTGCCGCCCGGCGAGTTGATGTAGACGTTGATGTCCTTCTTCGGGTCCTGCGACTGCAGGAAGAGAAGCTGGGCGCAGACGGCGTTCGCCATCTCGTCGTTCACCTCGCCCGAGATGAAGACGATCCTGTCGAGGAGGAGGCGCGAGTAGATGTCGTACGTACGCTCGCCCTTGCCGGTCTGCTCGACGACATACGGTATCATGTATGACTTCATCTTATTAAACTTCCCTTCCAATACTAACCACTGACCCCTGACTACTGACCCCTGACTACTATTTCTTCACGTTCGCGAGGACGAAGTCGATGACCTTCTTGCCACGCTCCTCGTCCTTGGCCTCGATGTTCTCGGCCTTGGCGATCGCTTCGAGGACGTACCAGAGCCGGACCTGCTTCGTGGCGGCCTCTTCGGCGTCCTTGAGGATCTTGTCGCGGTTCTTTTCGAAGTAGGAAGCGTCGAGCCCGGAATACTGCGCACGCTGCGCGAGCTCCTGGAGGTAGCCGTCCATTGCGCGGCGGACCTGGCTCTGCGGAACGTCGAAATCGGCCTTCTTGAGAAGCAACTCGACGGCCTCGTTCTCGCGGCGCATCGCCTCGGCCTCGACGGCCTGCTTCTCGAGCGACTCGCGAATCGTGGCGGAAAGCTTCTCGACAGACTCGGCCTTCGCCTTCTCGGCAAATTCGGCGTCATTGGGGAGAACGCGGCGGCGGAACGCCTTGAGCGTCACCGTGTAGACGGCCTTCTTGCCGCCGAGCCCTTCGGGGGCGCCTTCCTTCGCGAACTTCGCCTTGACGTCTTCCTTCGTCTCGCCGACCTTCATGCCCTTCACGGCGTCGAGGATCTCGGGGAGGAAGCGCCCTTCCTCGACCTGAGTCCAGAAGCCCGTGCCGGACGCGACGACCTTGGCCTCGGGCGCGATCTCGAGGATCGGCTTCTTGTCAACGGTGCCGGTGTAGTCGATCTGCACGAAATCGCCATCGGCAACGGTATCTCCCTCCTTGGCGTCCTCGTACTTCGCGTACGCGGCGCGCAGGCGCTCGAGCTGCTCCTTGACGGCCTCGTCGGAAACCGCAGTGTCCTTGTCGGCGATTTTGAGACCCTTGTAGGTCGGAACCTTGAACTTCGGCTTGATTTCGACAACGGCCGTGAACGTGCCGCCGTCGGCAGTGAACGAGATGTCCTTCACGTCGGCAAGCGTAATCTCGTCGAGCTTTTCGGCCTTTACCGCGTCCGCGTAGTGCTTGCGGATCATCGTGTGCTCGGTCTCCTGCTTGAGGCCGTCGGCAAACTGTCTGCGGATGATTTCAATCGGAACCTTGCCGGGGCGGAAGCCAGGGAGCCGTGCTTCGCGGACGAACGCCTTTTCGACGTCCTTCACGATTCCCTTCATTTCCTCGGCGTTCAGCTCGACCTTAAGCTCAACTTGGCACTTGTATTCGTTCTTCGTGCTCGTCTTCATTATACTATCTATCTCCCTCCTATTAGTAAAAACAATTAGGTGGTATTTTATCATATTTTCCGCCTCAGATGTGGAAAAAACGCATGGGCGGGAAGCGGCGCAGCTGGACGAGTGCAGCTTTCAGCCAAAATTTACGGGATTGGCAGGCATTAAGGTAGTGTCAGGCCGAGTTGGCAGGGAGTGGAGACAGGTGCGGTATAGGCCGTTGGGGCCGATGACGCCGAAGGACTTGCCGGCAGGACAGGGCTTGCGGTCCTTCTCTTCCCACTTTTCGAGCAGGGGCTTTGGCGTGTCGGCGCGGCAGGAGCAAATGAACTCGTCGCAAAAAGTATATGGAACATGCGCGTCTGGGAGGGCGCGGATGCGGCGCTTCACCTCTTCCCACTCTTCGCGCGAAATCATCAGCTCCTGATTCGCCGCGGCGCGTCCGCCGAGGATCACGGGGCCGACCTGAATCGTGCTCGCCCCCGAAAGCGCCGCCGCGACGAACATGTCCGCCGCCTCGCCAAAGCTCGCCTTCGTGATCGTCATCGAAACAGCAATCGGCCATTTAAGCTCCGACGCCCTTGCGACGACGGCAAGGAGCCGCTTGTAGCTCCTGCGCGTTCCCGTCATCGCGCCGTATGTTCGAAGCCCCTGAAGCGATGTCGCAAGATGGATTTTGCGGCGCTTGAACTTCTTGATCAGCGTTTCGTCGAGACGGCTAGCGTTAGTGAAAAGCGAGAACTCATACGCAGTAGCAGTAAGGACAGCGGAAGTTGCACTTCGCCGTCAACTCCAGCGTCATGTGGCGAGGATATGCCATAGTCAATATCAGGAATCTCCGCCTACTCCACCCATGACGACAGCCTCATCATCGGCCTCGTTCACGGCATTGGTCGTCACCGGCGGGACAATCCTGCCTCTGATGACCTTTTCGCACTGCTGCTCCTGAACTGCGTTCGTTTTCGAAGGTTCCTGTTCTTGCGCCGGAGTTTCTTCTGGCTCCGGAATTTCTCCTTCGGTCACAAACACCTTGGCATCTTCGTTCTTGGCGTTCTCCTGATAACTCGGATCGGGGAACCTGCCCATCGTATTCGCGGGCGTGTGGCGCTCGCCACAACCCGCGACAGTGGCGGCAAAGCCGACGAGAAGACCGCCCAGCGCCTTGCCGGATGCAAGCGCATCGTGTATGGCCTGCTGAACGGCCGCGCCCTTCTTAGATAGTTTCATCGTTTTTCGCTCCTTGCTTGGCTGCAATATTACACGACCGCAGATGCCGCCGACCAGTTGAGATGTCCGTCGACAACCGCCTTGACATATGCAGCGCGCTGGTTCTGCCAGTCAAGGTAGTAGGCATGTTCCCAAACGTCGATCACGAGGAGCGGCTTGACCCCGGGCTTACCACATGGCGTTTCGGCGTTGGACGTCGATTCGATGACAAGCTTGCCATCCTTCTTGAGAAGCCACGCCCAGCCACTTCCAAAGCGCTTCACCGCCGCATCGGCGAGCGCTGTCTTGCAGGCGTCGAGCGAGCCGAAGGACGTGCTAATCGCCGCGAGAAGTTCCGCCGACGGCTCGCCGCCCTTCCCGGCAGGCGCGAGCGACCGCCAGTAGAAGTCGTGGTTCCAAATCTGCGCCGCGTTGTTGAAGATTGCCGTATCGCCCGCGTCGCGAGATGCGGCGACGATCTCCCCAAGGGAAAGCCCTTCGTATTTTGTTCCTGCGATGAGGCCGTTCAGCGTCTTCACGTAGCCAGCGTGGTGCTTGCCATAGTGGAACGAGATCGTCTTTGCGGAAACCGTCGGCGCAAGCGCGTCGTCGGCGTAGGGAAGAGGTGCAAGAGTAATTTCTTTCATGGCGGATTCTCCT
>CADCGZ010000045.1 GCA_902801025.1 uncultured bacterium
CGTACTGCACGAGCTGGGCAACATATTCGCGGAAGAGAGAGAACGGCGGATTGGTAACGACAATGTCCGATTCCTTCAGCAGCTCGACGCATTCGGCGGAGCGGAAGTCGCCGTCGCCTTTAAGCCGCGTCAACACGTTCTTGTCGTTCTTTATAAGCCATTCCACATCCGCGAGGTCGATGCGTCCGTCGCCGTTCACATCCGTCACCTCGTTGATGACAATCTTGTGCGGGATGCGTCTCTTTCCTTCCGGCGTCTTCGGCTCGTCCTCGAACAGATCAAGCTGACGCCCCGCAACCGGCGATCCTGCGTAGCACGTCGCAATGAGCCGTTTGAGCTTGAGCGCGTTGAAGTTGGCGGCAAAGTACTTGAAGAAGTTTGATTCGTAGGGATCGTCGCAGTTGCAGAACACGACCTTGTCCGCAAAGTGCTGCGTGTAGTGACGCAGCTCGGCATTGATGTCAGAGAGCTGAGTATAGAACTCGTCCTTCTTCTGCTTCTTCGCTTCACCAAGCGCCTTGTTTCCGTTCTTCGCCATCAGTCGTCCCCTTCATCACGGACGACGATGGAACGCCGCCCCTACCGCGCATCGCGCTTGGACTTTGAGAGGGATTTGGGCAAACAAAAATGCGTGCCTCGTCTTTCTCTCTCAACTGGAGGCCTTGGCGAGCCCATGGGAGAAAGAGAAGACAAGGACACGCAAGACGGAATAAACCGCCTGCGCGACCTCATCAAACTCCGTTCTCCCAATTGAAACCGCCAAGTTTCCAGTTGAACGTCGTTTGCGTGTCTACGCAAAAATCACTGTCGCCTTATCGGGATTTCTCCCCCGCATCGGCTGTTTCCCGCAAGGCCACGCGGCCCGCGAGAGTGTCTATATTATAGCAAAAATCGGGGCGGCGAAACTGCCGCGATTCAGAGTGGCGGCGAAGTGAGCAAAGATGAATTAGGGACAGTTAGAGTCGATTAGGGTCTGATAGCATTAGGGCGAGGAGAGTCGGGTAGGGTCGGTAGAGTCATGTAGGATAGCGTCGCGTAGGGGCACTGAATAGGGTTGGATAGCATTAGGGCGCGGACGCGGCGGGGGTGTTTCGGCGGCATGCGAAGCGACGGTGAAAAAGACGGAAGCGACCCGATTTCGACGCGGCGTCATTTTGCCGAGAGGCTCGACGGCACTGGCAAAATGTGAAAGACCGCGAAATCGATGTCGCCACCGCCTTTTTCGCCGGAGCTTTGCCGCGTATCCGCGGCAAAGCTAGCGAGCCCTGCGAAGGTCCGAGCGAGGGGATACGGCGTATTCGCCGAGGGTTCCCCGAGGAGGAGCCTTCGGACGTCGCCGAACATACCCTATGGCTTTAAGTAGAGGCGGCAGTGGCAGAGGCCGTGATACGCGGGATCGGCGAGCTGGCCCTTGAACTCGTCACAGGGGCAGAAGAACTCGGGGAGCTTCGGCAGACGGCACGGGCAAAAGCCATGCTTGCGGACAAGGCCGTCTTTCACGACTTTGACCACTTTCTCGTCGCCATTGAACACCACCTTGCCCTTCTCAAAGAGCTCGCGTATCTCCGTAGACGACTCCTTCGTGCGCGGGAATGCCTTGAAGGTGACGATCTTCTTCAACTCATCGTAGTCCTTCCAGCGCGGCAGCCCCTCAACGGAGTCTTCGCCAATCAGGAAGAAAAGTTCCGCGCCAGGATTCTCCGCGGCAATCTCGCGCACAGTGTCTATCGCGTAGGAAACACCACCGCGACTTAACTCGCGGTCGTCGACAACCGCTTCCGGGATTTCGGCAAAGGCGTTCTTCACCATCTCAAGTCGATCCCACGGGAGAGGCGGCATGTCCTTCGCCGCCTCGGTCTTGAACGGACTGACGTTCGCGGGAATCACGATGAGCCGGTCGAGCGCAAGGTCGGCGACGGCCTTCTTCGCGAGATTGACGTGCCCGAAGTGGACTGGATTGAAACTCCCTCCGTAGATACCGATCTTCACGCCAGCTCCTTCGATCTTTTGGCAGCGGCGGCAAGCGTCGCGGCGACAATCTTCTTGAATGCGGGAACGTCCATCTTCTCCATGCCCGCGGCGGTCGTGCCGCCCTTCGTGCAGACGCCCTCGATAAACGGACGAAGCGCCATGCCGCTTTCCCTGAGGAACTTCGCGGTTCCGAACATCGTCTGCTCGGCGAGGAGTCGCGCGACGGCTGGCTTAAGCCCGAGCTTGACGCCGCCCTCCACCATCGCCTCCTCCATGTAGGCGAAATACGCGGGGCCCGAGCCGGAAAGCGCCGTCACCGCGTCAAAGTCCTTCTCCTTGAGAACGACAGTCGCACCCGCACCGCCGAGAATCTTCTCGACGAGCTTCACGTCCTTCGCGGGAGTCTTCGCCGCCGCGCATATCGCGCACATGCCGGCGTTCGCGCGGAGCGCGAGGTTGGGCATCACGCGGACGAGGTTGACTTTTGCGCCGAACGCCTTCTTCAGCTTCGCAAGCGTCTTGCCGGCGACAATCGAGACGATCGTGTGCTTCTCGCCAAGGAGCGGCTTCACCTCGGCGGCGACTGCATCCACGTCCTGCGGACGGACGGCGAGAAAGACGAACTTCGCCTTCTTCGCGACTTCCTTCACGTCGGCCGTCATCGCGACGCCGTACTTCCGCTTGAGCTCCGCCGCGCGTTCCGCGACCTTCTCGGCCATCACGACGCCCTTCTTGTCCTCGATTGCGGAAAGAATCCCCTCCGCCATCTTGCCCGCGCCAAAAAATCCAATCTTCATTTGCTCCTTTCGACTTCAAGAGTCCTGCCCATGTTTTGTGACATCTTCGGTATTATACCATATTCGCCGTTAACTTCCTCGGCGTGAAATATGTAGCTCGATTAGTTTCCGCTCGCCGCAGGTTCAAAGCGCAAATTGCGGAAGACAATGCCCGACCGACCGTCCTGCGGCATGTCGAGAATCTGGAAGATGAACCGCTTGATCTCGACGGCGTTTTCAGGGATGTGCTTCGAAAGCGGAACCCGCACCGTCTGCCATGTCCACGGATCGTCGTCGATCTTGCCGCCGTCCACAATGACCTTTACCTTGTCGAGCTTCGGGCGGTCTTCACTTCCGTCGGCGTTCTTGAACACAGCCGACGCCCTCAGCCGCTGGCGTCCAACGCCACGCGTCCCGAGAGGCGTCCGGCCGGAGTTCACCTCGAAGACGAGATCGCAGCCATTCCTGAGCCCCCCGGGCACGCCCGCCGCCGGCCCGTCGATGGAAATCGGCTCCGCAAGGCGCATCTGCAAGGCGGCCCAATGCTTCTCGTTGTCGGCGACGGCAAGTTCTATTCCTCCATCGCGGCGGATCGCCCGCGCACCGTCCTGTGCATCGGGATCGAAGCGCCTAAGTTCAAACGGCTTGTCCTTCACGCGTCGCCAGGCCACGCGGAAGCCCCGCAAAACAAGCGTCGTTGCACATCCCGGATTCTTGTCGCCGCGCTGCTGGATTCCGATGGAATTCAACTCCCCCTTCGCGTAGTCGAGCGGCACGGACGCCCGCCAAGTCCCTTCGCCTGTCTTGCGCAAGAACGGCGAAAGCACGTGATAGGCACCGGTCCCCATGCGTATCTGCATCGGGGCAAGCGGTGCGCCGTCGGTCTTAATCTCGAACTCAAGGTCCGCGGCAAGCGCCGTGCCATCCGCGGCGACGGCAGACTTCCAATCGATGTTTACTCCCGGCCAGCCGTGGGCCTTGCCAAAGTCGACCGTTACGGAATCGTCAGAAACCGTCGCCTGGACGCCGCCCCAGATTCGCGTCTTAGGCGCAGCCGCGAAAGCCACTGCCCCGCATCCGTCCACTGACGTCTCCGCCGTAATCGCGGCGACGAGCGCGGCAAATCCGCCGCCGCAGGAAATATCGAGCGACGCTATCGTCTTTTCCGGATACGGATTCTCCCACCGCGAGACCCAGAAGCCCCTGCGCTTCCGATCACTCCACCCTGGGCAACACTCGAACGACTCGGGGAGAGGCGTCGAGCATTTGGCGAGGTCGAGATCGCCGAAATCGCCAAACGACTTCGCCGCAAAGACCGCCGTCGTCCCGTCGGCATAGCGCACAGAATACTTAATCTCGTCGCCAGACTTTGCGCCATCTCCCGCATGGAGGAAGTAAAGCGACGAAGCGCGAAGATTGACGCCGATTCCAGAAATCGACTGCGGGAAATCGCCGCCGAGCTTCACGCACGAGCGATCGCCGTTCTGGTCGGGCCTGATGAAGTCGAATGGCACGCCAGCGCAGTCGGTCGCGCCCCACGGTGGGCTCTTGACGATGATGCCAAGGGCAACATTCGCCTGCTCGCGGATGTCTATCGTCCTCACGCGGGCGCGGTCTACGCAAAACGGCGCGACGGAATTAGAAGCGCTCTCCTTTAGAAGCGCCTCTGCTCGCGCGAAGGCCTCCTTCAGCGTCTCATGTGAGAGCTGACCGTCCTTCGCCGCCGCATTCCACGCCGCGGGCGCGCTTTCGAGCGCGGCCGCAATTGCCTTCTCAGACTTCGCGCCACGCAAGACAACAGGATCGAACGGCGGCAGGACGAGAAGAGCGGCGCCTCCCTTGCCTCGGCCGAGGACTACGCGCCTCGACACGTCGACGAGCACTGGAGACGCAAACTTTTCGCCCGGGACAAACCACACGGTCTTCGGCGCAAGAGTGCCGTTTATGACGACAAAGCCGGTGTCGCCGCCGGGAAGCCGCGCGGCATGCACCTCTATGTCGTCTATGTTTGCACCCGACACGATATCGCGCGTCTCGCAAGTGGAGCGAATCCCGCGACCCTCCGCAATCGCTGCAAGAAGCCGACCTTCGTCGCCACGCCTCGGAAACCTGACGCCGACATAGATGACTTCGCCCTTCCCGACCTTGCGCCGAGCAACAGCGACATGCCCGTTTGGAAGAGATGCAAGCGTCTCCCACCCGGCGCCTTCTTGAAACTTCACCTCTCGATAAGGAACGGCCTCGTACTCGAGTCCATTTAAAGAGAACTTCGCTGCCTCGCCGGAGACGGCGCTGCCGAGAGCGATCCCGGGGAAACCGCGTTCCGACTCTTCGCGCCGCCCGCCCCACTCGTCCAACTGCATCGCCTCCTGCACGATGGCGAGGGTTCCGCCCGCCCTCACCCACGACTCGAGCCGCGCCGGAGTCTCGTCGTACACCGCATCGACTCCCGATGCCACGAGGAAGCTGTAGCGGTCAAGCCGTCCCGATTTAAGCTGCTCCTCCAGGACGGCGTCGAGCGGAACATGCGCGTCGACAAAGAGCGCCAACGCGCTCGTCTCGACATGCGCGCTCGACTTGTGCGCGGCCGCGACACCGAGCCGGCGCGTCGGCAGGGAGTAGAGGATGGCCGCCCTTTCCGCGGCGGATATGCCGCGCGCGCGAGGCGCGAAAAGATCCTGCATGGCGAAGATGTCGCGCTTCGCGTTCATGATGCCGACGAGCTCCGCAGGCGGGAGAAACACGGGGTTGAGCCCGAGCCAAGGGTACCTCTCGCCCTGGCGCCGCATGCTCTCAATCGGGTTCGCCATGTCGATTTCGTTCAGCCGGCGCTCCCACTTGAAATAGTAGCTGGCGTTGAACCCTCGCGCCCACTGCGCAAGGATCCGAGCGCGGTGACTTGTGCGCGTGCGCCCGAGATACGCCTCGCCGTCGATAATGGGCTTGCCGTCGGCGAGTGCGATCATGAGTATGTCCTCGAAAAGACTGCCGCCGCCCGTCGGCGTCATCGCGATTTCGCAAAGCTCGTATGCACCCATGACGGAATCGAAGTTCCACAGATGCGAAAGCGGCTGAATGCAGAACTTCGCCGAGGGATCTACCTCACGGATCGTCTCTATGCCAAGGCGCACGCCGGACTCAAAAACCATCTCGCAGAACTTGGCCCATGCGACGCCGAGCCCCGCGCATTCGTTCGACGATTTGAACGCGGAAGCCGCCTCGAACGAGCCGTACGACGACTCCCACGCCTTGTCCATCGCAGCGGCATCGCCCTTCCACATCTCCGACAGGAACGCGGCAAATGCGCCGCGCGCGGCGGGCGACTTGTCGTCATAGCGCGGCTCGTTGAAGAGCTCGTAGACGTAGGGCTTAGCGCCGTTGGCCTTAAGCTCTTCGGCGCCGGAGCGCCACATGTCGCGCCAGAGGTCGCGACCCTCGGGAGTAATGAGACTGTAGTAGATGAAATGGCAGTCTTTTACAAACGCGCTCTCGTCGGGCTTTTTGCCCTTTAGGTATGTCATCCCGCCGTGCGACCATGTCGCGGAAGTGAAGTCGACAACCATCGGCAGCCCCGAGTGCCAGTAGTTCGACGCGACGTTCCAGTGGACGCCGTTCCGCGCCTGGTAAGTGCGCTTCGGGTCGCGGTACTTGGCGAGCCACGACGACGAGACCTCGCCGCCGGACGTGTCGAACCCTAGCCGCTGGAGATACGCGCGATCAGGCGTCCCCTCGTACACCCATGCGTATTCGTCAGGATAGCCAGGGCCGTGGACGAGCGAGTCGGAACCGTAGTGGACATAGTATAAGTTGCCAATGAGAAAACGCGGCTTCCCGCCGACGAGGAAGTTTCCGTCCGCGCCGATTTCAAACGACGCGCCTTCCGGCATCATGAGCGAGCTCTCCGTCTCGCCAAGGGCAAAAACGCCCTTCGCATGCAATGCAGGCACGGTCGCGCAGAACGCAGCAACCGCAAGATATCCGATAGTCCTCATGCTTTGAAAAATGCGCTACTTCTCGGTGTAGTGACGCTTGACCGTCTCAGCCGCCATCTTTGCGTTGCGGTGGCGGTCGTAGAGCCCTGCGAGGTTGAACGCGAGCGGCTTCAGGCGAATGTCGCTGCCGCCGCGGAAGTAGGTGCGCGCGTCGCAGAACTGCCAGACTGTAAAGCCGGCGATCTCGGGCGATGCCTTCACGATCTTCAGCCAGTGGTCGAGGTATTCGCTCTGGTATTCCTCCGTCCACTGCGCGGCCATCGGATCGTGGCAGCCGTAGATCGAATAGCACCCGGTCTCGCCGACGATGATCGGCTTGTCGGCGCCGTAGGTCTTGCGGAGATACTTCACGCAGGCGTTGAAACGGTCCTTGATCGTCTTGTTGAGCGACTCCGGGGTGGAGGCTCGCGCGGAGTCCTGGTGCCAGCCGGGATAGGTGTTGAATGCGATGAAGTCGAGGTTCGACGCGCAGATGCCGTCGGTCGGGTGGGAGCTTGCGTATGTCACAAGATGGCCCGTGTCCTCGGCTCGAATCGTGTCGACGAGCAGATTGGCGATGGCAATCCCGCTTTTAAGATTCGACCCAAACTCGTTGAGGAAGCCGTTGATCACGACTGACGGATGGTTGATCGACTCCTTCACCATAAGCCGCGTCTGCTCCACCTGCGCCGCCATGAAGCCGGGGTCGTCGAGCTCGCCGTAGTTGCCCCAGCCGAGCGACTCCTCCCAGACCATCAGACCAATCTCGTCGCAGAGCGAGAGGAAGTCGTCGCACTGCGTGTAGTGGGAGCCGCGGATGTAGTTGCAGCCGATGGACTTTATGAGCTGGACGTCGCGGAGCATCGTGGGAAGCGAAGTCGCATAGCCGTCCTCGGGATCAGACTCGTGGCGGTTGACGCCCTTGAGCCACACCTTGTTGCCGTTGAGCCAGAGCGCCTTGTCGTGCGCGGCGAACTCGCGTATGCCGAACCGCGCAGAAACGGAGCCGAGCGCGCCAGCCGCGACGGTCACGTGGTGGAGATTCGGGCTCTCGGGGCTCCAGAGCTTGAACGCCGGAACCGCGAGACGCGCACGCCCGTCGGCAAAGCGAACCTGTTTCGCCGCACCGCCGTCGAACGAGACTGTCGCATCGAGCGAAGCGGGAAGAGCGCCCTTCGCCTCAAGCGCAAGTTCGACAGTGCCAGTCTTGTAGTCGCGCGTCCTCACCACCACGCGGTCGAGTTCCACGTCCGCATGCTGGAGCTTGAGCTCAACGCCGTGGTAGAACCCACCAGAGAGGAAGAAGTCGTAGAACGCCTTGAAGACGAGATCCTTCGAGCCGGGGAGCCGGTTGTCGAGAGCGACGACGAGCGTGTGCTCGCCCGCCGCGAGGGCACCAAGCGGAATCTCGAGCGTGGAATAGGGAAGCTTCGACACCGCGACTTCGCGGCCGTCGATGAAGAACTTCGCCTGAAGCCCCATGCCCTTCACGACGAGCCACGCGTCCTTGGCCGGCTTGTCGAGAGCGAACGTGCGACGGTATTGCGCGAGACCGCGCTGGGCGTACCACTTCGGCATCAAGTCGAAGCATCCCGGCACGACCATCTTGTCGGTCGCCTTGAAGCCACTCGACGCCGACGAGAGCTTTGCATCCCTCGCAAACGAGAAGTCCCATGTTCCATTGAGCGAAATGCGCTCGAGTTCGGCATGCGCCGCGAACACCACGCCAAGAAGCGCAGTGCAAATCATGATTTTTTTCATACCGAGATTATACATTTGGCAACTGACCCGCCTCAGTCGCCGTGGAAGGGATTGCCCGACGAGGGGCCGAGGGCGCGAAGGTAGACGATGAACTCGAAATTCCAGTCGTGGTCGTAGCGCGAGCCGTCAACACGAGTAAAGTCGTTCTCGTAGGAGACGCTGAAGCGGAAGCCGAGGCAGTCGGTGCGGAATTCTATCCACGTGCCGATCTCGTCAAACTCGCCCTCGCGGCAGTCCCAGCGGACGTATGGACTCCACGCAATGGCGTCGCACAGCTCGTGCTCCATGCCGACCTCAAGGAACTGGAAGTGCGCCCAGTTGAAGTCCTCGTTGCGCATCGTCTCCTTGTCGAAGGCTGTCGACGAATAGTCCCAGCGGCGATGGTTGCGCCCGTTGTACGAAACGTAGTAGCTGAACGAATCGGCAAGGCGATGCGACCAGTTGAGACTGCCGTAGGCGAGCTCGTCGTTTTCCGTGTCATACTCGATTCGCGTGGAGAGCATCGTGTCCTTGGACGGGCGCCAGCGAGCGCGGATGCCCGGGACGAACATCGGGTTGTCTTCCCCGTAGTTCGGGTCCTCGAGGTTCCTGACGAGACGGTGATACTTGTCCCCGGCGGTGAAAGACGTGTCGTTGAACTGCACGGCGCAGTAGACGTCGAGATCGAGAAGCATCCTCGAAAGCCCGCCCTCCTCGGTCTTGCGAAGCGTGTTGCGGAGGCCGGGGGTGACGCCGTACCACGAATACGGCAGGTTGCGCGAACGGCCGGCGAACTGGTCGAGCCAGTCGCTGCTCGCGTCGATGCTGTCGAAGCGATAGAGCCGCTCGCCCTTGCGCGTCCCAGTGACGTTGGCCTCCTGCGCGAGCAGGTCGAAGTACGGCTCGACTACATGCGTCATGTCGTCGCCCACGTCGGCCGTGCCGCGCGCGGCGAAAGTGGCGCCGCCCTCGACTATCGTGCGCCAGGCGTCGTCGCCCGTCGAGCCCGCGCGGGCGTCGGGAGCCGCTAAATACCCGGAGTCGCTCCAGTACGTGCCACGAAGTCCGAAGCGCGGGACGACCGAGAGGACGTCGGCGAACTTCATGGGCAGGGTGAGGCGATGGTACGTGTCCATGCGGAAGGCATTGTAGTTCGCCCACGGCCCCGGCGTGTAGCGGTACTGCGCCGGCGTGTCGCGGCTGCCGTACTTGGCGTAGTCGCGGTCGAGATAGCCGATGCGCGTCTGCGACTCGTAGTTGACAGGAAGCGAGAATACCGGCATCGGATTGACGTCGACGTAGAACTCTGGAAGCCGCGCGACACCGGTGTAGAAGTCGTTAATTGGGCCAGACACGCTGACGCCGACGGACGCCGGACGCTCGACGTGCTCCCAGGCAAACTCGTTGACGAGATGGGTGGCAAAGGTATTTGCATCAAGCAACGTCGTCTTCCTGAGGAAGTCGTGGTGGAAATGCGAGTCGCTGTAGTACGCCGCCTTGGCCCATGCCGTGTCTCGCTCCGTGAGATCGACTCGGTGCTCGAAGCTGAGCCCGTAGCGGCCGTCGGGAACGTCGTTGCCCCAGTGGCTGTAGTGCCATTCCTTCGCGTCGTTCCAGTGGCGGTCGTACCTGTCGGCATCCTGGTCCCATGCGTAGTAGACCTTGAACTTGCCCTGGCCCCAGTCGCCCAAACTCCACCTGACCGACTGCCCGAGGGCGACGCCGTTCTTCTCGCGGAGGTCGAAGCGCGTGCTGCCCGCGAGCCCGTAGGCGCCGTCGCCGAGACTGCCGCAGATCCCGTAGACGTACTTGGTGAAGAGCGACACCCCCCACCGCGACGTGTAGCCCGGCATTACGCGCCAGCCGTAGTCGGTGTCCATCGGATAGTACCAGTACGGAAGCCACATCACGGGAATGTCCCACATCCTAAGCCACGCGTTGCGAAGCAGGACGTAATGGCCGTCTTTGAAGCGGACCTCGCCCGACACGCGCCAGTGGAGGTGGTCCCAGTCGTTCGTACAGGTCGTGACATGGGTGGGATCGGCAAAGACGAATTCGCCGTCTGCATCGCGCGTCACGGAGTCGGAGTGAAGCACGACCGGAGCGGAGACCGCCTGCACGTGGCCCGAGGCCGCAAGGGCGCCTGTTACGTTGTCGGCCGCTACCCTGTCGGCCGTGATCTTGACTTCGCCCGCCGGCTTGCCGAAAAGCGAGGCGACGGCGAAAACAAGTGACACAGCCAGGGCGGAGCGCAAACTCTTCGCGTTTTTCATGTGCGTATTATACCATTTTTGCGGGGAACATTGTTTCCGCGTAGCGTACAAGCCCCATCGCGTCCTTGGAGTAGTGGTCAGCGCCGATTTTCGCGGCGTAGTCTGCCGTAAGCACCGCACCGCCGACGGTCACCTTGCAGTCCGGCAGATTCTCGTGGACGAGCTTCACCGTCTCCTCCATGAAGCAGACGGTCGTCGTCATCAGCGCGGAGAGCCCTATGAGCCGCGCCTTTTCCCGCCGCGCCGTCTCGACGATTCTCTCCGGCGGGACGTCGCGCCCGAGGTCTATCACCTTGAAGCCGTAGTTCTCAAGGAGTGCGCGGCAGATGTTCTTGCCGATGTCGTGGATGTCGCCCTTTACCGTCGCGACGACGATAGGGCCCCTCACGCTCGCGCCGTCGCGCTGGGGCAGCGCCGTGCGGACGACGTCGAACGCCGCGCCCGCCGCCTCTGCCGCCATGAGGAGCTGGGGGAGGAACACACTTCCCGACTCGAATCCCCTGCCGACAATCTCAAGTGCAGGCACAATTTCGGCGTCAATGATGTCTATTGGCACGACGCCTCGCGCAAGCTCTTGCCTCGCAGCGGCAGCAGCATCGGCCTTGAGGCCATGCCGAATGGCAGCGGAGAGCGAATCTGGAGAGTCTGTCTCCGACTGTCGACCGGCGACCGGCGACTGGCGACTGGCGGCCAGCGGCTGGCGACTATCCGCCGTCCAGTCCTTGAAAGAGTCGATCCACTCGCCACAGGTGCGGTCCTTGCCTGTGAGCGCGCGGTAGGCGCGGTAGGCGGTCATCATGTCCGCCGCGAGCGGATTTACGATTCCAGCGGAAAGCCCGGCGCCAAGCGCCATTGTGTAGAACGACGCGTTTAGAAGCGGCCGAGCCGGAAGCCCGAAGGAAATGTTGGAAACGCCAAGACACGTGCAGCAACCAAGCTCCCTGCGAACACGCCTTAGCGCCTCGAGTATCACGTTCGCGCTGTTGGCATCGGCGCTTACCGCAAGGCAGAGGACGTCGATGACGAAGTCGGAGGGCTTTAGCCCGTATTCCGCGCCGCGGGCAAGGATTCGCTTCGCTATCGCAAGCCGTCCTTCCGCCGTAAGGGGAATGCCGTTCTCGTCGAGGGTCAGCGCCACGACCGCCCCGCCGTACTTCGCGACGAGCGGCAGGACGGACGACATCGACTCCTCCTTGCCGTTCACGGAGTTTACGAGCGCCTTGCCGTTGTAATGTCGGAGAGCCCGTTCGAGGGCCTTGGGGTCGGAAGTGTCAATCTGGAGCGGAAGAGCCGTGACGCTCTGCACCGCCTGGATTGTTGAATCGAGAAGCGATGGTTCGTCTAACCCCGGGACGCCCACATTCACGTCGAGGACGTGTGCGCCGGCCTCTGCCTGCGAGACGGCTTCCCGAAGGACATACGCGACGTCGCCTTCCGAAAGCGCGGCCTTGAGCTTCTTCTTGCCCGTAGGATTGATGCGCTCGCCGATTATGATGGTTTCGTCCGTGGAGAGCTCCACGACACGCGAGCCAGAGGCAATCACCGTCTTTGATCGGGGGCATTGCACTCGTCGCAAGTCGCCCGTCGCAAGTCCGCTTCCCTTCAGCGACTCGACAACTTTCCCAATGTGCGCGGGAGTGGTGCCGCAGCATCCGCCGACGATTGAGGCCCCCGCCTTTACGAGCGCAACGACATCGTCTGCAAATTCATCGGGCCCCACTGTGAAGATTGTCTTGCCGCCCTCGACCTTCGGAAGTCCGGCGTTCGGCTTCACCGCTATCGGAAGCGATGTCGCCGCCGCGAGCCGCTTCACAAAGGGAAGCATCTTGTCGGGGCCGAACCCGCAGTTGAGCCCGAGGGCGTCGACATGCAGCCCCTCGAGGATCGCGGCGACGCACTCAACGTCCGCGCCAGTGAGGAGCTTGCCGTCTTCTCCGAGCGCCACAGTCGCGAGAACGGAGAGCGACGAATTCTCCTTCGCCGCGAGGACCGCCGCCTTAAGCTCGTAGGCATCGCCCATCGTCTCAACGACGACGAGATCGGCACCGGCCTCTGCGCCGAAACGGACTTCCTCGGCAAAGGCGTCGTACGCGGCATCGAACTCGAAATCTCCGGCTGGTTTGAGAAGGCGCCCCGTCGGCCCGACGTCGAGCGCCACAAACCGCTTGCCGCCAGCGGACTGAACCGCCTCCCGTGCAAGGGCAACGCCTGCGGAAACAACATCCGCAAGAGGCGCATCTGCGTGGTATTTAGCCGCGTTCGCCCCGAACGTGTTCGCGTACACGATGTCGGCGCCTGCGGCGAGATACGCCGAATGGACGGCCCTGATGTCATCTGGGCGCGACAGATTCCACAGTTCCGGCGTCTCGCCTGGCTTAAGCCCGCGCTCCTGGAGCTGCGTGCCCATTCCACCGTCGAGAAAGACGAGCCGCCCTTTTTCAAAGATTCCGCTGGTCATTGCGAGACCTCCGTCTTGACTCCGATTATTGCGCTTACCGATTTAGACGGCACCATGAGAAGAGAATCCGTTAGCGACACGCCGACCTTGCGCGGCGCGTCAAGAAGCTCGAAAAGCCGACGCTGCGCCTCAAGCGGCCAGTCGCCGTATCCCGGCGAATAGCGGCTGACAAGCGTCTCGCCTTCCTTTAGCTCGCGGCGGATGTCTCGCTCGGCCTCGTCAGTCCATTCCTCTATGGCCGCCGCGCCAATGGCCTGCAAGACAAACGCATCAGCAGGAGACGTTGCTGCCGTGCGCCGCTGGAGCGTGTCGAACTCGGCGCCGATCGTAGTGCACACGAGATATGCGGCATGGCACCCCGCGAGATGTTTCTTAAGCGTCTCGGAGTCAGCTCCGCCGGCGACAAGGGGATCGTCGAACCGCCGCCAAATCCTCGCAGGGCGAATCGCCTTGAGCGCGGCCTCGCGCATCGCTTTGATGCGCTCTTCAAGGGCCGCGCCGGGGGCGCGTCCTTGGAGGCGCAGGTACCGGCATATCTCTCTCTCGTCGATTGTCATGCGTGGCAATCGCGTCAAAGGATCCCGCGGAGGTTGGCCATGATGCTCGCCGCCACCTCGGGCTTGTTCATCGTGTAGACGTGCACGGCGTTGACGCCGTTTGCGAAAAGGTCGATGATCTGCTCAGTCGCGTAGGCGACGCCAGCGGCCTGCATCGCGGACGGGCGGTCTCCGTAGCGGTCGACTATCGCCTTGAAGCGGCTCGGCAGGTATGTTCCCGAGAGGCGGCAGATGCGGTCGATCTGGCGGCCGTTCGTGACTGGCATGATGCCGGCGATCACCGGCACCGTCACGCCGCGGTCGCGGAGCTTGGAAAGGTAGCGGTAGAAGATGTTGTTGTCGAAGAACATCTGCGTCGTCACGAAGTCGAGGCCGGCTTCGGCCTTCTCGCGCAAGTATCCGATGTCGTCCTCCATGTGGGCGCACTCGGGATGGCGCTCGGGGTAGCATGCGCCGCCAAGGCAGAAGCCCTCGGGCCTGAGCGCGCGGACGAGATCCACCGCATGCGCGAACTCGCCGGGCGCGGGCGCCTCGACGCCATTCGGAATGTCGCCGCGCAAGCAGAGGATGTTCTCGATTCCCGCGGCGCGAAGTGCCGCCGTCTCTCTCGCGATGCTCTCGCGCGTTGCCGTGAGGCATGTCAGGTGGGCGAGCGCAGGAACGCCGCATTTCTGGACGAAAGACGCGACCTCTGCCGTGTTCGCCTGTGCGTTTCCGGAGGCCCCGTAGGTCACGGAAATAAACGAAGGCCGCTCCTCGGCAAGTCGCTCGACCGCCTCCTTCACAGGCGCAAACGGAGCGTCCTTCCTCGGCGGGAAGACCTCAAATGAAACCGAAGGCCGCCCCTCGGCGAGAATGTCGCGAATCTTCATGGCGCCTATTATAGCACAATGCGGGCGCGTTATGGTATAATTGCCCGCCAAAAGGCAACGTCTGTGAGAAATTTCGCGAAGAGCGCGATTCTGCTGTTCCTCGCCCTGCGCGTCGGGGACGTGGTGAACCTGGCGGCGGGAATGTGGTTCGTTCCCAAGTACGTCTCTCCAGAGGAGATAGGCGCCGTCCTCCCGCTCACCTCGTTCGCGACGTTCCTGTCTCTCCCCGTCTTCGCGTTCGCGATGACGGTGATGAAGGAGTCCGCCGTGCTGCATGCGGCGGGCGAGCGGGCGAAGGTGAAGTCGCTTCTTTCGGGCGTATTTGCCGCGGTAGGCATGGCGCTCGTCTTGGTCCTCGTCGCCTCGTGTGTCGCGGTTCCTCATTTCCTGAAGCAAATGCGCGTCTCCGACGCGTCCGCCGGAATCCTCGTCGTATCCGCGGCGTTCCTCGGTTGCGTCGCGCCAGTCTACACCGACGCGCTCCAGTCGATGAAGCGGTTCAAGTCGCTTGCGGCAGTCGAGGTCTGCGGCTCGATCGTCAGATTCCTCGTGATGCTCGCGACGATGCCGTTCAGGGCGCTCGCCGGCTACTTTGCAGGCCAGGCGGCGCTACCGGCGTTCCGAATCGCGGGCAGCGTCATCGCGCTCCGCCGCGACCTCTCGGTGCCGGCCGAGCCATACTGGAACCGCGAGACGGTTCGCCGCGTCGCGCTTGCGTTCTTGGCCGTGTGCGCCTACCAAGTCGCGCCAATGGCCGCCGCGCTCGTCGAGCAGACGACGCTTCGCACAGGACTTTCGGCCGCCGATTCGGCAGGGTACTACATGGTCTCGCGCTTTTCCGACTTCCTGTACTACCTCACGTTCCCACTTCTGCTCGTGATGTTCCCATACACGGCCGACGCCGCGCGAAGGTCGGCTTCGACGAGCCCGTACGTGCTGAAGTGCATGGCGGCGACGCTTGTCGCGGCTGCGTTCATGTCCGCAGCGTACTTTTTCTTCGGCAAGGAACTCCTGTCGCTGATGCCGCACGGAGGCGAATACGCCGCCTATGCGAAATACATGCCGTGGCTCGTGCCGATGGCGGCGCTGACGACATGCCAGGTGTTCCACACGAACGCGGAGGTGTCGGCGGGGCGCTTCGGCTTTCTCCTGTGGCTCGTGCCGCTGCACGTCGTCTACGCCGTGGCGCTTAAGCTGCGCTTCTCGGGCGGCAACGAGCCCGACATGACGACGCTCCTCTGCTGGTTCGGAGCGATGTCGTTCCTGCGCTTCGCCTGTTCCGCAATTTCGCTGTCAAGAGACGCCGTCTTGTCACGCCGCCTCAAGCGTCAGTAGATCACGAACATCGTGGGCGGATTGCTTTTTCCCTGAAGATCAAGCAAGATTTGCCGCGCCGCCGACGCGTCGGTGGGCTCCCTGTTTGCGCCCCACTTGAACGCCCACCCAGGAACGCCGGCTTGACTGTCGCCGATCCCGCCGTTGCCGTCGCCCGTACGAGCCGTCTCGAATCCTTTTTTCAGCGCCTCAACAATCACGTGATTGCTGAGAACGGGCTCGCTGCGCCGCAAGGCGGGCGACGCTGGAGAGACGGCAAACTTGATCTTCGAATTCGCCCCGCCGCCGTTCTGGAACTTCACGTCGCCTGTCTGCTGCAGTGGGGCTTCGGCAAAGCCGCCCACCGGCACCATGAGCGTAATCGTGGCATCATACCCGTCGCTGTGTCCATAGACATAAAACTTGTTCGCGCTGATCCTGGAATCTTTCCCGCTGATGATCATCTCGACCGGTCCTTTGATGCCAACATCCGCCCCGAAGTGGAAGTCGTTCCCATTCACTGTAAACTTTGAGCTGGAGACGAGAAGCACGCTGTTCGAGCTCCCGAAGTTAAATCGTGACGAACAGGTGATTTCAGAGTCGATGAACTCAAGGCGCGAGGACGCCGCCGACATGCCCATCATGCCGCCGCTCGAATAAACATTCGAGAATCGGACAAGGATGTTCGTCACCGCTGCTTTGTCGCGCTGGAAGTCCCAGCCGCCCGTGCGCGTGACCGTCATGTCGCGGAACTCGACTTTCGAGTTGGCCTTGATTCCCGGGTTATAAGTCACCGAAGCCGAAAGACTTGATGTATTCGTACTCGTGCCGGCAAATGTGATATCAGAGGCGGCTGAGCCATAGTATTTAAGTTCTCCGATTGCATATTTGCCGTTGACGGCGACGACAACGGGCTTGTCGGCCGTGCAGTTCTTGAAATCGGCCGTCGCGTTCGCGGACTGAGGGTAGCCGAGGCAGTCGCCCTTTTGATTGTCCGCCCAATGCGCCGTGTCGCTCCAATTGCCGTTCCACTCGCCGCCCACCGCCTGCCAGGTGTAGGTTGTCGTGTCCAGCGTCTTGCACGATGCAACGGACGTTACGGTCGTGATCGCGTTCCCGCCCGCCGTCGTGGCGACGGCGCGGAACTGCCAATAATAGGTCTTTTCGAAGTCCGCGAAGGTGTGGCGGATTTGGAACTCACCAGTCGTCGTGCGAACGGCAGGCGTCTCGACCGCTTCAAGTTTATTGGCATTGTTTTGCGTGCCGACATAAAGCGTCACCACCGCGTTCGTGTTCGCGCCAAGGTCGGCAAGATTGCCAGTGAACGTCACCGTGCGCCGGCTGACGGGCGAACTCGAAGAGACGAATACCGGCGCGCCTGCGGTCGTCACGAAGGCTGCGGACGAGCTGCCGGTCTTCCCGCCTGACGTCGCCTCGACCACGACCGAATAGGTCGCGCCGGGCTCGATGTAGCGCGGCGACGCCGGGTCGCTTTCGAGCGTCAACTCGAAGTTGCCGATCTCCGTGACGTTGGTAAGGTTTGACCAGACGACGGGCGAGCCGCCGCTCTTGGTGACACGGACCGCGAGTGTGCAGTCGCTGCCCGGGAAGTAGGAGAGGTTGCCGCGGATGACGAGCGCGTCGCCGCCCGACCCGTCCATCGTCACGCCAGTGACAATAGGTTCCGTCGCTTCTCTGTAGATAACCGTATCCGACCAGAGCGGGAAAGTTGTCCCATCATCGAAGTAGCAGCGAAGGACGCAAGCATCCTCGCTTCCCCAGTTGGCGGGGACGGGAACGGAATACGACGTCGCGCCAGCCGCGACCGTGGCGACCGCCGCCGTCACGTCCCAGTCCGCCGGGTTGTCGCCACCGAAACCCGAACCGTAGGCGACTTTGAGTGTCCGCGCCATGGGCGCGCCGAGGAAGGTCAAATTGATCGCCGTCAGCGCAGAGCCCGTATAATGCTCGACAGTCGTCATCGATGGCCCGAGGACATACGCCACCTCCGAGGCGCTCTGCAGGAACATATTCCGGGCGCTGTCGTAAAGTCCGACGGCGCCATCGGACGCGCGGACAGCCGGCGCAAGCGCCGCCGTCAGCGCACTACCCTCGTCAAACAACATCGAGTAGATGCGATGCTTCGCCGTCGTGCTGGCATTGACGCCTGTTGCCGAGGTGCGGTTGGCGGCGAGGGTCAATGTCTCCTCCGTGGATATCATCGCCGTTCCGGCGAGAGACGCTTGGGCGGCCGTCACGCTCCCGTCCGGTCCGTAGATCGTATAGGCACGCTGGCTCTCCCCGTTAATATAGTTGAAGTCATGAAGGTTGCGGTCCGTATTGCCTTTCGTTCCGTTTCCAACCGGTTTAAAGTTGTCCTTTGAGTCGGACATGTTGTAGGCAAAGTTCCCCGAACTGTTGATATACGCGTTGAAGTAGAGGCTCCCGGCAATCTCAATGCCAAACACGCGGTAACTGTTCGCAACGGCGGTGAACTGGTAATCGGCCCTGACGTGCGTGTTCGGCGTGGGGTAGTAGCCGCTGTCAATGTACTGCGTGCCATTGCCTTCAATATACTCGACGCGGCGCATCGCCGTCGTGTAGTCCGCAAGCATCGTGACAGGAAGAACTGCCGACTCGACTGTCGCACCATTAGGTAGCACCAAGACAGATTTGAAGTAGTAGGCCGCGCCGCGCGCGAGGCCTTTGATTTGCGCAGGGAACAACCCCGAGGCGGAGACCGCATCGGAAACGACGAACTCGCTGTTCAAGGCGTCTTCGGCTGTTCCGTAAAGAATCTTGAGCGTGGCCGTCTGCCCTCCCGAAAGGCTGAAGCCGTCCACGAGGGACGAGAAGCTCGCGCATGTGCCGCCGTTTTGCGTGAGGGAGATGTCCACCGAGCGGGAATCCGTCACCGAACTGGACGTCAGGAAATTTGTGTTATTCTGCGTCGCGTAGTCAGCCGCAATCCAGTCGTCGGAAAGTGCTGCCGTCACAAGACGACACTCGTCAAGGATTCCCTTGTAGTATTGATTCCACTGATTGCTGCCGAAGACAATGGGGTATGATTTGACGAGATCGTTAAAGCCTCCTTTGGTGTCTGTCTGGGATTTGTCCAAGGCCCCGTTGACGTAAACCTTGGCCGCCTGCTTTGGAACGAAGGCGACTACGAGGTGGTACCACGCATTCGCGCTAACCGGAGCGGTGACGTTATCAAAATCCTGCTTCCCAGGCGTCGTAAACCGCGTTTTACCTTCCTTGATCTTGAACGTCGCCAGGGCCTCTTTGCCGAAAAGGGCATATTCCCCGGTTACCTCGGAGGGGCGCGCCCATGTCTCGAAGGAGATGCCGGAGGTGAACGCCTCGTTGGGCGCGTTGGTGGTTGCAATCTTGGCATTTGAGGGAAAATTCGCACCGGCTCCGATCTTGGCGTCGACAACCGTGATCGACGCATCGGCCGTGCCATCGAGGTGGTTCGCCGACGAGTCCGTCGCGTTCGCCTCGTTCATGTGCCAGACGCCGTAGTACCCGGCCGCGCTCCAGACTGCGTTCGAAGAAACGGCGGGGAGTCCACTGGTCGAGGACGGAGCAAAATAGGCGCGAATTTCCGTCGTCGTCCCAGAAGCCGTCCCGAAAAGCGACGGAACGGAAACCCAGACAAGCGCATTGCTGGAATTCCAAGTGTCGATCTCGTAGTTTAGATTGTTGCCGGCGGCATCCGTGAAGCGCAATTCGTCCACGGGCGTTGTGAAGTCCGCAAAATTAAAACCGGATACATCTGAGAGACGAACAAGAACGGGAAAGTTCGCAAGCGTCGACGCGCCGGCATAGCCGCTCACCGTGAAGTTGATCTTCTTGGCGAAGAGAGACGTGTCAAGCACGTCTGCCCACGCGACCGAAACGGACGCGACGGCCGCGAAAAGAAGCGAAGCGAGGGGGAAGCGAATTGATTTCATTGCGTTATTGACCTCATTTTGCTTTGACGAATACAAGTATTATACCACAATCCGACCAGAATTTGGGGAAAATGTGAATTGAAAAGTCAGATGCGCTATTGCGCCATTTCACTTGGCGAGAATCACGGTTCCGGGGCCGCCGGAAGTTCTCCGCATTCGACCGCGCCGGGGGCGAGTTTGTTGCGCGCAAACGAAAACGCGAGCTTCTTCGTCGGTCCGGCGCCGGGCCTTAGATAGCCGCGCACACGGGCCGCGCTGCAGCCGACGATCATGGCGACCCCCTTGCCGACCGTGCAGTCCCTCGCCTCAATCCGGCCCGGCGTCGCGTCGCCGCCGGATGGACGGTAGTCGAAGATGTCGACGAACTGCTCGCAGGCGCCGTTCGAACTCGAAAGCCGGCATTCATCAAGCAAAATCGACCCGATTGCGTATGCCCCGAACCTGAAGTAGTGCTTCTCCGTCACGTCGAACGAACACTTCGTGTAGACGAAATCGCCAGGCATCGACCAGTAGCCGGACGAAAGCTCGCCGCCGGTGAATGTGCAGTCCTCGAACCTGAGCGACGCATAACTCGTGCCGTGA
>CADCGZ010000046.1 GCA_902801025.1 uncultured bacterium
GTGCTCCGCGCGGACGACGAGATCGCCGAGCCGTGGCCCCGGGGGGATTCGTATGACGAGATCGTCCTCGCGCGTCGACACCTCCTGCTTCTGCAGCTCCTCGTAGCGCTCGACGCGGGCCTTGGCCTTCGCGTGGCGGCCCGAGGAATTCGTCTGGATCCACTTGAGCTCGTTCTCGAGAAGCTTCTGCCTCGACTTCTCGACCTTCGCCTCGCGCGCGAGCATCGCCTCCTTCTGCTTGAGCCACTCCTCGTAGTTGCCCTTGTAGGGGTAGCAGATGCCGTGGTCGAGCTCGAGAATCCACTCGGTGACGTCGGAGAGGAAGTAGCGGTCGTGAGTGACGACGATAAGCGTTCCCTTGAACTCCTTCAAGTACGCCTCGAGGCGGAAGGTAGTCTCGGCGTCGAGGTGGTTCGTCGGCTCGTCGAGAAGAAGGACGTCGGGGTTCGAGAGGAGAAGCCGCGTAATCGCGACACGACGGCGCTCACCGCCCGAGAGGACGCCGACTTGCTTCGACCCATCGGGGCAGCCGAGATCCGCCATGCGCCGTTCGACGAGGTTCTCAAGGTTCCAGTAGTCGTTCGCGTCGATGATCGCCTGAAGCCGCTCCATCTCGGCGGCGGCCTTCGGGTCGTCGAGCTCGCAGCAAAGATCCTCGTAGCGCGTCACCATCGCCTGCGCGTCCGCGACGCCTTCCATAACCGTTTCAAGGACGGTCTTTGAGTCATCGAGCTCCGGCTCCTGCGGGAGATAACCGACCTTCGTCCCCTTCGCGACCTGCACCGTCCCCATAAGGTCGGTGTCGAGACCCGCGAGTATCTTGAGGAGCGACGATTTGCCCGCGCCGTTCGCGCCGATGACGCCAATGTGCGCACCGTAAAAGAACGAAAGGTTGACGTCCTTCAGAATCGTCTTAGTGCCGACCTGCTTAGTGACGTCGATTAAACTGAACTGGTATTCGCCTGCCATAAAAAGTTGAAAAGTTGAAAGGTTGAAATGTTGAAAAGTTGCGGGAATTATACACTATTTCATCGGTGAAAGGCAATGCTCTTGACGGGTGATTACGACAGGCCCAACGAGCCCCGATTTCAGCACCGGGCGCTTGGAAGCGTCGAGTTTCTGGTAGTTCATGTCTACCATGTTTATGTCGGTGAAGTATTTCCAGTCGACCTTGTTCAAGTCGTTCCACCTGAGCCGGTTGGAGCCGAGGTTCGTGACCTCGACCTCGAGGACGTTGCCCTTCTCCTTGAGGACTCCCGCCGGAATGGGAAAGTCGTAGGGCGGCATAAACCTGACGCCGAGATCGCGCCCGTTGAGCTTCACGCGCGCGATTTCACGCACTTCGCCAAGGGATAACGAAGTTCCCTCCGACGCATCGAACTCCGTCTTGTAGAGCATCGTCCCCGAGAAGAACTTGTCGAACGTCTCCCAACCGACAAGCGCATCGAGCTTGCGCGGCGCTGGAAGCGCGGGCCCTCCGCAGACCGGGGAAACCTCCCATGGTCCGGCGAGGGCGATTCCGTCGCAAGTCCTCTCGCCGGCAGCCGTCACTTCGAAGCCATCGCCTACGAGGAAAAGCGAATGTCCTGGAGCGACTTCAACCGCCTCGCGCCGCGCCGTCTCGATGTTGCCCGAAAGAGGATTCATCAGCCCGTACGGCTTGCCGCCAGCCGCGACGACGCGAGCGACCGTCCCTGTGTTTACGACGAAATACACCGTCTCGCCGTCCTTCTTCAATCGCGTCGCCAACAGCCCCGACTTCGCATCAAACGGCATCTTCCTAACACTCTTTAACAACTCGTATCTCGGCGCCTCCGGATCGACCACCACCGCATACTTCTTTGCAAGCCCATCCTTCACCATTCGCGGCGAAACATAGTCAAACGCATAGCCCGCCTCGTACAGCTCCGTCGCTACCTTGCCGATCTTCTCGCCGTAGAACCATTCGCGATTATGGACAGTCATTTGCGCGACTTCACCCTTGTGCTTCTCGCGGAAACTCGTCGGATCCCACAGGATCGCAAGATCGTTGTCGGGCGTCCACGTCTGGAAGAGAGACTGGCACCGCGTGATGTACTTGTTCATCGCCCCCATTTCGCGCCATATCGGATTCCGTGGATTCATCTCTATAGACGCATAGAAGCACCAGCCTGGCCAGACGGCTTCGACAGGCGAGTAGCAACAGCCATGGAAGAACATATGGTTCACACCGGAGAGAAAGAGCCGGTCGATGAACATCTTGATCTCCTGAGGCCGCTCGCAGAAATGCTCGTCGATCCACGTGCAGCTTTCGGAGGAGACGAGCTTCGTCCCCTTCACGTGTGCGGCAGACGAGGCGAATTTCGAAATCAGGATGTCACGGTCGTTCTTGCCGAACATCTCGGTCTCCGGGATGTCGGCAAGCGCATAGAAGTCAAGCCAGTTAGAGGGCGCACCGTGCGCCTCGTTGCGCGTCAAGTACCCGTTCTCACGGCACCAGTCCGTCCAAACCTTGAAGCACGCAAGCTGCGACTCGTCAACATCGCCACCATTCTTCGGCTTTGCGCCGTAGTATTCGTAGCTGTCATGGTAGAAGGCACGCGGAGGCATCGCGACGAGGATGTCCGCGTCCGCAGAAGCAAGGCCGTCGCACGTCACGCTCTGCGCCGCCTTGCCAAACCACTTGTCGTACTGCGCGACATGAAGCTTCATTGCCTCTGGGTCGAACGGATCGAGCATGTAGCCCTCGCCGCCAAGCCCGGCGCGCTTCACCTTCATCCCCGAGCTCGCCGCGTGCTCCTTGTCGATCCACGGCCCCCCGAAGCACCACCCAGCCCCCATCGTGAGGTCGATGCCAAGCCCGTAATGACTTGCAAGCCCTGCCGCCAAGTTCCACGCCTCGATCCACTGAGGGGAAAGAAGCGGTTTCCAATTTTTCTCGTAGCCACCCTTCGCGCCATAGATCGGAATCACGTGGAAGCCGCCAAAGCCCTTGTCAGCAAGCTCGCGGCACTGATACTCAAGCCCGGCCTTGTCGACCGCGGAGCCCATCCACCAATTGTAGGCCCAGGGTTTCATCTCCCTTGTCGGCTCAGGCCAGAAGAGAGACAGTGTGCGATTCGGCGCTGACTTCACCTTACCTACGCCAAGACCGTTGAAGCGGTTTGCCGTTTGGCCATCGGAAACGATCTTGGTGTCGACTTCCTTGACAAACGCTCCATTCTTGTAACACTTCACGGAAAGGCCGTCCTCTGACACCATGCGCAATTCGCCTGGGCCAGCGAGCTGGATGTTGCCCTCCTTGCCTCGCCAGAGAATCATCGACTCACCCTCGCCGGCGACAACGGTTTCGTCAAAGGCAATGCCAGTCACGCGGCGGACGAAAACGCCATCGGCCACCACGCAAGTTCCCTTGCTTTCAACGACGTTTCCCGCAATCAACTGTTCGTGCAGAAACACGAGGTCGCCGTCGCGCCACCTAGCGGGGCAGGCAAACGTCTCACGGCCAAGCAACACGCGACGATCCTCACCAAGAGGCCGCTTGCCGAGAAACACGGCGTAGTAGTCATCATCGCCGCCGTCTTTCATCTTGACGATGTCTGCGTGGCCGGTCGCCTGCAGGGGGCTTCCCGCACCGCGATCGCGGCGCGTGACGAGCGGATTGGTGCGCATGGGCTCGTAAGGTCCCCACACGCTCTTTGACTTCTTGGCTGTCTCCGCATGGTAGAAACCCGTGCCGCCTTCGGCATGTAGCAGCACATATTCGCCGTGGATCTTGTAGATGTGAGGGCCCTCCGTATATTCCGCCTTCGGGAAGACACCGCAGGATATGTACTCCCTGCGCCCGACAAGCTTGCAAGCCGCGAGGTCGATCTCCTGCACGAATATCTCATTGTGGCCGACCCACTTTCCCTCCCTTGCGGGCACGTTCTGGGTCCAGTACGCCTTGCCGTCATCGTCGAAGAAGATGCTCGGGTCAATGCCTCCGTCCGCACCTTCGACGTGGACTGGTTCCGTCCACGGTCCGGCGGGGTCCTTCGCCGTGGTCAGGTAGTTCCTGAAGCCGTTCCCGGAATACGTGAACGCGATATAGTATGTTCCATGGCGAAACCTGATCGTCGGCGCCCAGACCCCGTCGTCGCCGCTGAGCGGCCCGCAGCCCTCCGCATTGGAGTCAACGCTCGTGTATTGCGGCCCGAGGGCATGGCCTGCGAACGACCAATCGCGGAAGTTCTCACTGCGGTAGATAGGCAGCCCCGGCCGCCACATGAAAGTCGACGTAACGAGGTAATACGCGCCGTCGTGCCCAAGGCACACGCTGGGATCGGGATGGAAGCCCGGCAAAAGCGGCTTTGGCGCCTCCGTGCAGACACCCGCAAGTGCCGCGATCATGGCGAATGACAAGACACAAAGTTTCATATGACTGTTTTTCATAGGCACACCTATTATATCATTATATGCGCACCTATGTAGCACCCGCTATCGAATTATCAAGGGAAGTTGTACAATCTCGTGGGTCAAATTGGTAAGGCAAGCTGTCAAGGTGGAGGATCTTGTCGTGGACCGCGTCCGTCTTCTACTCGTCGATCTTGGCCGTGACGATGCCTGGCTCATAGCGCCTGACGCGAAGACGAGCTCCCAGACGTGTTGCAATGGCCCTGCAACGCTCCTGCTTCTCCACAGAAGTGACGGGCTCGCCAACCACCGTCATGACCACCTCAGGGACATATCGTGCGGCCTCCTCCGCAAAGCGAAGCATGGCCGGATATGCGGCCTCTCCGAAATGCGGCCTGCATACGGCAAGATACTCGGCGGGATCGTCCGTGTTTAGCGATATCGAGATGCAGTCAACCTTGCCCGCGAAACGCCGCGCCGTGGGTTCGCCCGCGATAAGATCGGAAAGTCCATTGGTATTGACGCGGATACGGACATTCGGATGCGCGGCTTTCATGTGCGCAGCGGCGGCGAGAAGCACATCAAGACGTTCGGTCGGCTCACCGTAGCCACAGAACACGCACTCGCCGAAGCGCTTCCAGTCCCAGGACTCAAGGGAGGCGACGACCTCGTCTATTGTCGGCTCGCGCTCAAGCCACAGCGACGGCGAGCCGTACACCGAGTCCGCATTGTTGCGCAAACAGAATGTGCAAGCGCAGGGACAGCGGTTAGTGAGGTTTACGTATACTGAGTCTTTGACTTGATATGTGATTGTCATACTGTTACATAACAAAGTTGCTTTGAGCCAATGTTTACGGACCATAGTTGGCGGTGGCATTCATACGCCTTTACAGTCAGTACGTCCATGGGGGTAAGGTCATTTTTCTTGCGGCATTACATGTTCGCGGATCCAGGCGAGGAGTTCGTCGTAGCCCATGGAGCCTTCGGCGAGCGACAAGCCGGCGTGGACGATCTCCTCGTCGGTGCATTGGAGCCTAATCCCGTTCACTTCAAGAAACGTCAGCATCACATACATGCCGATTCTCTTGTTGCCGTCGAGGAACGCGTGATTCGCGACGAGCGACGAGCCGATGCGAGCCGCTTTCTCCTCTTTCGTTGGATAGAGTTCCTTCCCTTCGAAAGTGGCAAACGCGCTTTCAAGCGCCGACTCGAGAAGCCCCTCGTCGCGAAGTCCAACGCTTCCGCCCGTTTCCGAGGCGATGTATTGGTGGAGCAGGAGAACCTTGTCTTTGGAGAACTTCGTCATTTCGCTCGAGATACTCGCCGCCATCAAGGTCGATTAGAATGTATTTGGGGCGGTTGTTCTTGAATATCACGGACTTGCCGTCCCTTTCCGTCTGCCGAGCGACAGCGGAGAAGTTTTGATTCGCCGCCGTCATAGTGACAATCTTGTCGGTGTCAATGAACATTAGAAATATCCTATCTATGTGCCTCAGCGGGTATTATAGGATATTTTAATCCTACTTGTCAACGCCCGCGACGGTAATCGTGGGGCTGGAATTAGTTTTTCATCGAACCACCAGCAGCTCATCCCAGCGGGTCGAGGCGCGTTTGGAGAGTTTCGACGACTACTTCGTAACGCCCTTCCACGCTTAGTAGTAGCGGTCGCCATAGTTGCGTTTCGAGTGCCCAATCTCGCCGACGACAATTAGCACTTTCACATCAAGGCGCAAACCGTTAATTGCCGAGACTACTTGAACGGGTTGACGACGGCCATGCCTCGATAGGTCTGATTAGGATTGAGGTCTTCGGTGACGATTTCGTGGCAGCCAAGCTTTTCCGCCGTTGCAACGATCAGTGCATCGTAGAACTGAATGCCGTATTCCTCCTTAATATAAAGCGCATCCCTAACGACATCCATCGTCACCTCGGTCACCAACAGCGGATAGAACTGCGAGACCCATTCGTCGATTTCGGTCGCCGCAGCATTGAAGCGGGTCTTCATCACGTTGGCGAACTCCGTCATCACCTGAACGGAAATGACTCCGTCATGGTTCACCTCCAGCGCATGCTGAATCAGTTCGCGCACGATGTCTGCCTTATGCGGCTCCTGGCTTGTTGCTGCATAGACGAGTATGTTAGTATCGAAAAACCTCATGCCAGACACCTCATCTTCCTTTCGGTCGCCTCCTCGCGGCTCCACTTCCACCCTTTAGGCACCTTCACCTGGTGCTCCTTCGCGAACTCGAGGAACTGCTGCGCGCGCGTTTTACGAGACTTTGCAAGTTCCGCGCACTTCGCCTCGAGGCAGTCGCGCACGTACTGATTCAGACTTGTGCCGTTTGCCTCGGCCCACTCGCGCACTTCCTGCACGATTTCGGGCGGTATAGACAATGTAATGCTCATTTTCGCCTCCCTGACGGAATACCCGTCCTACGTTCGCACGTATTATAGCAAACCCGTGTGCAATGCGTCAACGGACTGGTCGGCTATATATATACGAAGAGCCGGCGGCCAACATTCATGACCGCCAACCCATTGTAATTTACAGTATAAATACCGCTATTGGAAAATCAAATGTCGCGGCGACCCGCGATGGCGCGCTTTAGGGTAAGGGGGTCAGAATAGGCGATGCCGGAGTCGGCGGGAAGCCCAAACGCAAGACGCGTGACCTTGACGCCTGCCCCTTTAAGCACCTCGGCGATGTAGCCGGCCGTTGCGTCGCCGTCCATGTCGGTCGAAAGCGCGAGAAGAACCTCGGAGACGCCCTCTTCACGCACGCGCGCGACAAGCTCGGAAATCCTAAGCCGCTCGGGGCCCATGCGGTGCGCGGGCGAGAGTTTGCCGCCAAGCGCGTGGTATCTGCCGCGGAACGCGCCCGACGCCTCGATAGACACTATGTCCGCCGGCTCCTCAACGACGCAGACGACAGAACCGTCGCGCGTCGCGTCGGTGCACATGTCGCAAGGATCGCGGTCTATCGTAGTGAACGCGCCGCAACGCGAGCAGCAACGCACGGAATCGTGGGCCGCCCTCAGCGCCGCGGCGAGAGGTTCCGCGAGACGTGCCGGCTCGCGGACGAGCGCAAGCGCGGCGCGGGAAGCCGAGCGCCGGCCGAACCCCGGAAGCTTCGCGAGGCACTTCTCCAGCTCGGCGACAGGGGCTATCATTTCCCGAAGAGGCCGCCTGCGCCGCCCGCCTGCATCATCTTCTGCATTTCGGCCTGCGTCGCATCCTTCGCCTTCTTGAGCGCACCGTTGACGACGTTGAAGAGCATCGTCTCAAAACGCTGGGGCTTGCCCGCCTTGACCTCATCGTAGGCCTCGGGCGTAATCGCGATCTTGTCGATCGTCATGTCGCCCTTCGCGATGACGGTAATGCCGCCGTTCGAGTACTCGGCCTTGATCTTCTGGATTTCATTCTGGATGCGCTTAGCTTCGCTGCGCATCTGCATTGCCTCTTTTATCTGGTCGAACATTCCCATAGTGTGGTTCCTGATTTTAAAGTTGAAAAGTTGAAGAGTTGAAAAGTTGAAGAGTTGAAAAGTTGAAGAGTTGAAAAGTTGAAGAGTTGAAAAGTTGAAAGGTTGAAAGGTTGGAGGGTTTAGACTTCCAGCTTGCGACCGGACAAGTCCTCGTATGCCTTCAGGTAGATCTCGCGCGTGCGCGAGATGACGTCGTCGGGAAGGACCGGCCCCGGCGGCTGGTGGTTGAAGTTGATAGAATCGAGCCAGTCGCGCACGTACTGCTTGTCCAAGGACGGCGGGTTCTTGCCGACGGCGTAGCTCGATACGGGCCAGAAGCGCGACGAGTCGGGCGTAAGCACCTCGTCCGCAAGGATGAGCGAGCCGTCCGCGTCAAGGCCGAACTCGAATTTCGTGTCGGCGATGATGATGCCGCGCTCGCGCGCGTAGTCCGCCGCCTTCGAGTAGAGCGAGACTGTCGTGTCGCGGAGAAGAGTCGCCGTCTTTTCGCCGACGAGCTGGACGGTCTCGGCGAAGTTTATCGCCTCGTCGTGGTCGCCGATCGCGGCCTTCGTCGTCGGGGTAAAGAGAACTTCGTCGAGCTTCGAGGCGTTCTCGTAGCCCTCGCGCAGTTTCATGCCGTTGACGGTTCCGGACTTCTGGTATTCCTTCCAGCCAGAACCCGTGAGATAGCCACGGGCGATGCACTCAACCTCGATCATCTTGACCTTCTTGACGAGCATGGAGCGGCCGCGAAGGTCTTCCTTGTAAGGCTGGAGCTCGGCGGGATACTCGTCGACGTTCGCCGTCACGAGGTGGTTCTTCATGCCGAAGAACTCCATCCAGAAGAGGGATAGCTGGTTGAGGACCTTGCCCTTGTCCGGCACTCCGCAGGGGAGAATTACGTCGAAAGCGCTGATGCGGTCTGTCACGACCATCAGAAGCTTGTCGCCGAGATCGAAGACATCGCGGACCTTGCCGCTCTTCTGCGGCAGTCCCGGTATCGCGCACTCGAGAAGCGCGTGGTTCTTGTCGTATTTCATGGTGTGCATATTATAGCAAAATCGCCGCGCTCCCGCGCGGCGATTCTCTATTCCACTCCACCGCCTCGCAGCAGATTAGAAGCGGTAGGTGAGGGTGCAGCCGGCCGCGTGGGAGAGGCCGTGGCGGCACTCCATGCGGTAGGTGCGACCAAGAGCATCCCTCATGTGCATGCTCTTCGAGTCCATTATGACGATACCGTAGGTAACGTCTATCTGGAGGTTCTGAGTAATGCGCCACGAAACGCCGCCGCTCACGATCTGGCGGTCGCCGGGTGGAAGCATCGTCGACTGCTGCTCGTACGAACAGACGTTCGTGTCGTAGACATAGGAGACGACAGCCGTCCAGTCCTTCGCAAAGTC
This sequence comes from uncultured bacterium, assembly GCA_902801025.1. GTDB lineage: Bacteria > Verrucomicrobiota > Kiritimatiellia > RFP12 > UBA1067 > UBA1067. The sequence goes on from CADCGZ010000046.1 coordinate 9,241, forward strand.
CCAAGACGGAGCGATGCCGACACGCCAGCTATCATGCCAGTTCAGCTTGATATTCTTGTTGCCCTGCGAGACGGGCAGCTTAAAGAGGAGAGAGTCAAGCGAAGACCAGTCGGTCCAGGAAACCATCGCGCCGAGATGCCAGTCGGAAGTGATGTCCCAGTTGACGCCCGCAGCGATGGACTGCGGAACGTCGAGGTTCGCGGAGGCACCGCCGCCAAGAACGTAGCCGGGCATGCGGAGGTTCGAGTGGCCCTTCACGCGCGTGTCGATCTTGGACTTGTAGACCGCGCCGACGGAAAGGTTGTCGAGGATTTTGTAGCGCGTACCGATCTGCCAACCGCACGAGGAAAGGCCGTTGTTGCCGTGCAGGTGGTTGCGGATGTATCCATACTGCGGATTGGCGTCTGCAAGGTACGACATCGGATAGGAATACTGTTCGAAGTCGAAGTAGAGAAGACGAGCGCCAGCACCAATCGACCAATCGTCGGTGATGCGGTAGGAGACGTTCGGGTTGATGACAAAGCCCTCAATCGTCGTCTGCTTCGAACTCCATGTCATAAGGTTGTTATGAGAGTAGCGCGTGCCGAGGCCATATTCTGGTGTAATGCCGAGACCGAAGGTGAAGCCCCAGAGCGCAGGAGCGACGACCTGGAAGTGAGGAAGTACGAAAAAGCCGGGATCCATCGGCGAGCACGAGTATTTCCTGCCGCCACGGGAAATACCAATACGCCCGCGCGGATGCTCCGTGACAAATCCAACCTGAACTGTAATATTTGTAATGTCGTCGAGAGTCGCCGGGTTGATCGAGTTCGCAGAGCCGTCAAGGCCCTTGCCGAGCAATGCCCCGCCGTAGGATGTGCCGATGTCCGTAGGCTCATAGAGAGCAAAACCAGACGCAAACGCAGCCGATACTGCGAGAACCGCCGTAGTCAGTGCCAGAAGCTTTTTCATTATATGTTTACTCCTTGTTGATAATGTGTTTATTACCTGTTTTGGTGTAACAGTGTGACATTATATGCTTTTCTGTCGCAAACGTCAATGGGGTAAATTAAGATTCTTACAATGCTAAGGGTTTTAGTCAGATTATCAGTATTTATACGGAGATTGAGCGGATCATGTCGGAGACGCGCACCTTAACGTTCGCGGAATTCGACTCGGTGCCGAGCACAATCCTGAGAACGCAGGACTCGAGGATCGCGTAAAGCCCCTCGGCCGTGCGCTCGGGATCCACTTCGGGAAGGAACTCGCCCTTCATCACGCCCTCTGTGACAAGTTTCGCGAACACGGCCTTGATACCGCCGGTAAAGCGCGTAATGCGCGAACTCATATCTTCGCCAGCGCGAACCATCGACAGCACGAAGTCGAAGATCGCCGACATGAATTCCTTTTTTTCGAAGAGGACGTCAGCCACATGGAAGCAGACCATCGCGAGACGATCCGCCGCCTTGCCACGCTTAGCGATTTCCGCTTTGCAGTCCTTCATGATCTGCCGCGTCGCCGCGAGGATTGCCGCGTCGAGGACTTCGCGCTTAGAGCGGAAGTAGCGGTAGAGAACCGTGCGGGCGACGCCAGCCGACGACGCTATCATAATGAGCGTCACGTTGTCGTAGCCGACCTGAGAGAACAGCTTCATCGCCCGTGAGGCAATCTCAAGCCGACGCGATTCGTGGTCTATTCTTGCGGACATACTCTAGTTCGTTTTTCGCAAAATTGGACTTCAGCGGTTTTACAATTATACCAAATTTCTCCGGCTCGCGGGCGATCGGCGAGTGGACGGTGAGCGCAAAGCGGTGCCAGAAGCACGACTGTATGAGCCCCTTCTTCGCAAGCGACTTGACATACCGCTCGGCGCCCTTCTGCTCCACCTTTGTCTCCGTCGGGAAGTCGTACATAAGATAGGCGTGGACGAATATCTTCGCCGCCCTGAAGCCCCTTAGCACCTTCTCCGCCGATGCACACGTGATGCCCTTGTTCATCAGTTTGAGAAGACGGTCGTTCGCGCACTCGAGCCCGCCAGTCACCGCGATGCATCCCGCCCGCGCCATCTTCTTCGCGAGCGCAGGCGTAAAGGCGTTGTCGAAGCGGATGTTGCCCCACCACTCGACTTCGAGCTTTCTCCGCAAGATCTCGTCGCAAACCGCCGAGACGAGAGCAGGCGGCATCGCCTCGTCAACGAAGTGGACGCCTGATAGAAAGTTGAAAGGTTGAAAAGTTGAAAGGTTGAAAGGTTGAGGAGATGAAAGGTTGGGTGGGTGATTGCCAAAGAACTCCTCTATCGCGTCGACGATCTCGGAGGCCTTGGGCATCTGGAAACACCCGATGTAGGGAAGCTTCACGTCGCAGAACGCGCACTTCCGCCAGTAGCAGCCGCGCGCCATCACAAGCTTCACCCACTTGCCGCAGTTCCACAGGTTCGTAACGAAGTTGTCGGTCTCGGCGATGTCGAAATACTCGCTCCAGTCGATGCCGGTGTAGTCTGGCTTCACGAACAGCGGCACATCTGCCGCGCTCGCCTTGCGGTCGCCGAGCAGCTTCGCAAACGGCGCATATCCCTCGTCGAGCTGGAATTCGTCGAAGTACTTGTAAGGCCGCCTGTCCGTCATCTCGCGAAGTTCCGTCGAGACATAGCCGCCGCCAAGCACGAGCCGAACGCCAGGATAGCGACGCTTGATGTAGCGCGCGATCTTGAACGCCGCGACAAGAGTCCCCGGGAACGGACAGGTTATGCCGACGATCGCTGGTTTCGTCTCTTCCATCGCCGCCTTGAGGTGGCGTTCGAGGGGCTTGTCGATCACTCCGCGACGGCGTATCCTGCGCTCGAGTTCGCCAAAGTCGGTGACGGCGCGGCACAGGTGCTCGGCGTAGCGCGAGAAGCCAAAGTCGGGATCGACGTTGTCGCGTATCCAGATGGCAAGTTCGTCAATCACATCGCTCGCTTCGCGCTTCGCCTCGACTGGCGCGAGGCCGCCGAGGAACTCGAGAAGTTCACCCGTTGTCTCGTCGCCGTATTCGAGGAGAACGTCACGCACGACCTTTATCGAGAGGTCGCGCTGGGCGACGTCAAACCCGCGCGACTTCAGGAACCCCGCCAGGTGCATCGTAGCCGGATAGGGCGTATTCGGCTGCAGCAGCGGCGGGGTCAGAAGGAGAAGTTTACATCGCTTTCGCGAGGGCATTGCCAAACTCGGAGCACTTGATTTCGGTAGCGCCCTCCATCTGGCGGGCGAAGTCGTAAGTCACGGTCTTCGCGGCGATCACCTTGTCCATCGCAGCGATGATCTTGTCAGCAGCCTCGGTCCAGCCCATGTACCTTAGCATCATCTCGCCGGAGAGGATGAGCGAGCCGGGGTTGACCTTGTCGAGACCTGCGTACTTGGGCGCAGTGCCGTGTGTCGCCTCGAACACTGCGACACCGGTCTGATAGTTGATGTTCGCGCCGGGCGCGATGCCGATACCGCCGACCGTCGCGGCGAGGGCGTCGGAGACGTAGTCGCCGTTCAGGTTCAACGTCGCAATCACGTCGTACTCGGCGGGGCGCGTCAGGATCTGCTGGAGGAACGCGTCGCAGATGCAGTCCTTCACCGTGATCATGCGGCCGGTCTTAGGATTCTTGAACTCGCACCACGGCCCCTTGTCGATCAAGGTAGCGCCATACTCGCGCTGAGCGAGCTTGTAGCCCCAGTCGCGGAAAGCGCCCTCGGTGAACTTCTGGATATTGCCCTTGTGGACGAGCGTGACCGACTTGCGGTCATTCGCGATCGCATAGTCGAGCGCCGCCTTCACGAGGCGCTCGGTGCCCTCGAGCGAGACCGGCTTGATGCCGATCGACGCCGTCTTCGGGAAGCGGATCTTCTGGACGCCCATCTCGCCGAGGAGAAACGCCTTGACCTTCTCGACTTCGGGCGTGCCGTTCATCCACTCGATGCCGGCGTAGATGTCCTCGGTGTTCTCGCGGAAGATCACCATGTCGGTAAGCTCGGGGCGCTTCACGGGGGATGGAACCCCCTTGAACCAGCGGACAGGCCTAAGGCACACATAGAGGTCAAGTTCCTGGCGCATCGCGACGTTGATCGACCTGATTCCGCCGCCAACTGGAGTCGTGAGCGGGCCCTTGATGGAGACGAGGTTCTCGCGGCATGCGTCAAGCGTCGCCTGCGGAAGCCACTCGCCAGTCTGCTTAAACGCCTTCTCACCGGCGAGAATCTCTTTCCACTCGATCTTGCGCTTGCCACCGTATGCCTTTTCGACCGCGGCGTTCCACACAGTCATCGCGGCGCGCGTAATGTCAGGGCCTGTGCCGTCGCCCTCGATGTAGGGAATAACAGGGTTCTCGGGGACGCAAAGCTTCCCGTCCTTCATTGTGATCTTTTCGCTCATGATAGTCAGATGGTTGATTTATCAGATGTTCAAGTTGATTTTTAACGCAGAGCCGCAGAGAACGCGGAGTCGCTACTTGCCGAGGGCCTTTTTGAGTGTGCTGGCGCCGCCCGATGGCGCTGCACCAGTGAGGTCCGCCTCGTCGACCTCCACCTGTTCGGAGTCGATCCAGAAGCGGATGCGCTTGCCGCGCACGATCTGCGGCTGCGCTTTCGACTCGTCACGCACCTCGGCCGTGATGCCGTCGCCCGAATAGAGGACGACAAGGCCGTTCTTCTTCGAATAAGTCGCCTTCGCGCCATACGCGCGATGTGCGTCGTTCGTCATCGCGACGTGCCCGATCGCCACAATACGGCGGACATCGCCCGCTGCGCGGCGCATATCGCCCGTGCCTTTTGCGGCTTTATGAACGTCGTTTGTTCCCTTTGCAACGCGATGAACGTCGTTAGTGCCTTTTGAACGGCGCACAGCGTTTGTCGAGTTGGAGTCCTTGTCGATGTCGAAAAAGAGGAACACGCGGTCGGCATGCATCTGATACTGCTCGTCGTCGACGTGAACATGGCCCTCGAAGCTCGCAATACCCTCCTTGCGGTTGTAGACGGTAGTGTCAGAGGTGATCTTTGCAGGGCGACCAGTCAGCTTCTTTTCCTTGGTTTTCTTTGGGAGAGGTTCCTCGACTTGCGACTCGGCATTGGTGACCGAGGTGTCTGCCGGCACTGTGGGCGTCTCAGTCTCCACGGCGGCTTGCGACACAGGTGGCTCGACTTGTGGCTCGGTAGCTACGGCCTGCGATTGCTCAACTTGCGGCGCAACGGGCTCGGCTGGCTGCTCCGCGGCTTGCGGCGGCTCCGCTTCTGGCGCGGGGGTTACGGCCTGCGGTTGCTCAACTTGCGGCGCAACGGGCTCGGCTGGCTGCTCGGCAGGCGTATCCAGCGAAAGTTCGCCGAGCAGCGACACAACCTCGTCAACTGATTGCTTGGCTTGCGGCTTGTAGCCCTTTTCCAATACGCACGGCTCGGCCAGGGCAACAAGGCCAGCAGCAACGGCAAGCAACGCTGTAAATGGCTTTTTCATTGCGTCAAATTATACCATAATTCGCCGCAATCGTGGCACCGTTTACTCAATCGTGATGTCCATCGAGCCGACCTTCTTAATCGTGGCCGTGCCGTAGCCTTTGCCATTCAGCACCATGCCCGTAACGTTCACTGTAGTCGACTTGAGCTTGCCGCTCTGCTCGGCATAAACCTTGAACGAACCACTGAAGGAACCGTCCTTTGACTTGAAGGTGAGCTTCAAACCGGACGGGTTCTCTCCCGCCTTCGAGTCGTCGAGGACGCCTTTCTTCATCGAGAGCTTGCCGGCCTTCGGGAACGTCCAGCGCCCCTTGTTCTGGCCAACGGACATTTGGTCTGGTAGGTAATCCGTCAGCACCTTGCCCGAAATCTGAGACCAAAGCGCGTCATCCCTATCCACATAGAACTTCGTACCCGATGCAAGATTCCCGGGCCTACCGACAATTGCCCCGTCAAGTCCGGTTACAAGGACGTCGCCGCCGTCGTATGGCAACCAGAAGATTACAGACAGACTGACCTTCTTGGTCACGACGATCGGAATGCAGCACCACTCCTCGCCAACGAGAAGGACTCCGTTCGCAGTACCCTTCGTCCCGTCGGAGAGGAGGACTGTCGACTTGGTCTTGCCCTTCTTGGCTACCGCCACGCTGATCGAGCCGTCGCTCCACACGGCGTTGACCGCCCCGATCCACTTATCGACCAGCGCGTTCGCCATGGACTGTTCGGCCTTGTTCTTCGACGAGAAGAAGTTGCGCGAGCCCTTGATCGCATAGGCGCCGTAGGAGCCTGCCAGCGCACTCTCGCCGAGTACGACCGTGCACGCCTCGCCGCCAGTGAGGGCAATCTCGGTCGGGCCGTCGGCGGAGATCGCCGCCTTGCCCTTCTCGGCGCCCTTGAGCGAAACCTTCTTCCCGACGGCCGGCACGACCGTCGCCTTGACGGCGGCGAGTCCGGTCTTCTTGTTTGGCTTGCCGACCTTCACCTGGATCGTACCCTTCAGCGCTCCCGCCGCGTCGACGAGATAGCCGTTGTACTCGGCAGCAGCAGCCGTAGGCGCAACGGAAGCCGGCGGCTCCTCATAGAGATATGGCTCCGCGCCCCAGTGCGCGTAGAGCGCGAGGTCGGAAGTGATCGCCTGCGAGCCGATGACCTGCTCGCCGCCGCTCTTGGCCGTGAACCAGCCGACGAACGAATAGTGTTCGCGGACGGCGACGGGCATCTCGCCGATGGACTGTCCGTTCGTGACGTTCACCGTCGCAGCGCCGTCGAGCGTGCCGCCGTTCGCGTCGAACGTCACGGTCCACACGGGCTCGGGATCAGCGTCCTTCACCCAGTTCGCGTAGAGGCGGTCGCCGGACTGGACGATGGTCTCGGGCGTCACGCGGCGGCCTGTGCCGTTCGCCCCTGTCCACCAGCCGTCGAACGTGTAGCCGGGTTTCGCCTTCGGCGTCGGCAGCTCGCCGTAGGGCTCGCCCACGACGAAGGTCATGTTCGTCGTCACGCCGTCGATCGTAACGGGAATGCTCTCCGTCTCGTAGACCGTGTTCCACCACGCGGGATCCGTCACGATCGGCAGATTGTAGTCGAACACGATGGACGCGGAGTTGTCGATCACCGCGTTGCCCGGCGCGTTCTCGAGCACCCTCACGCGGTAGGTGATGTAGCCCTCGCCCTCCGGCGGCGCGACGTTCGGCTGCAAGATGCCGACATCGGGGTCGTCCGGCCACTGCTCGCCGTCGGTCTTCGCCGGGTCGACGACGCGCATGTACCAGCTGATGACGCCGGCCGTCGAGTCGTAGTCCACCGTCGTGCGCGTCTTGTAGAGCCCGTTCTCCTGCCACATCTCGCTCACGCCCGAGACGGCCCCGACGAGGCCGTAGTCAATCTGACCCGCGACGGAAACCTCGCCCATCTCGAAGGTGCTCCAGTCGAGGTGTTCGCTGAGCGGGTTGTCGACGAACACCTCCTGCGCCGCGACGCCCGCCTCGGCCTTGTTCTCGAAGTAGACGGTGTAGGTCATCCACTCGCCCGGCTTCACGTAGCGCTCCGGACCATTGCCCTCGGGCCCGACCATCTCGTTCGGGTCGACGGACTTCTGGGTCGACACGTGCTCGCCGAACCACTCGTCCTTGAAGATCTTCGTCTGCTCCTCCCTCTCGTCTTCCTCGGGCTTCTTGATCTTGATCTTCTTCTGGTACGGCCAGAGGCTCGGCGCAAGGCCGCCCTGAACGTTCAGCGAAACGGTGTATTCGCCCTCGTCCTGGTCGCCGGGGAACTCGATGATGCGGTGCTTCTTGTATTCGCCGCTGTCGATCTGCGCCTGGCTGTAGTCGAACGTCTGGCCCTGGCCGTAGTCCCAGTGGACGCTCCTGATCGGAATCGGGAACGTGCGGCCGCGTGCATCCGCGTAGGTGCCCCGCTCGGACCGGTCGGTGACGGTGATCCGCGCCGGCCATTCCTTCGCGTGCGGCTGGCGGTAGATGAACTTCGGCTTCGCGGAGATCCACTCCTGGCTCCAGAGCGTAAGACCCTCGATCGTCCAGTCCATGCCGACCTTCCAGTTCTTGTTGAGCCAGGTGAGGTCGATGAAGTTCATGGAGACGTTGGTGTCGTAGCCGATGCTGACTCCCGCCTTCGACGGGCTGTTCTTCGGGCACTCGACCGACGCCTTGGCGTTGAACGTCACGTCCGCCTTGGCGGTGACGACCTCGAACGCCTTCACCTTCACTCCGAGGCCCGCGCTGACGGAGGCCTCCAGCTTGATGTTGGCGTCGATTCCCTCCTGCGCATCGAACGAAATGTCGACGTCGCCGGTGAACGGCTTCGACTTATGCCACACGATGTCCTTTTCGTCCTCCTTCACGAAGCCGATGTCGAGATAGCCCTTGATCTCGGCGGAGGCGGTCACCGAGCCCTCGATCGAGCCGGACGCCGCATAGCCGATCTTGAAGTACGGATACGCCTTCGCGGCGGAGGGAATCGTCTTGTAAGCAGTCGGCACGAGGTCGTATTCCTGCTCGTCGTCCCAGCTGCCCCCGAACGACGCAGTCGCGGTGATGTCGGCCTTGATCGACACGTCGCCGAAGATGCTGAGTTCGCGTCTCGCGGGGCTGTAGAGCTCCCACACGGTGAAATCCTCCCGCCGAATCGTCTTGATGACCTTCCGCCAGTAGCTCGTCAGGATGGTGCAAGAGTAGTGATAGTGCAGGTCGGGCGAGCACTCAACTTCGAACTCGATTCCCTTCTCGATCGAGCCGGAGACTTTCTTCAGCAGGTTTACGGCTGTTTCGCCGGCATTCGAAAGTTTCGCGAGCTTACGGCCACCATTCGACGAAACATTCGCCTGGACGGGCGGCTTCTCAAGCTCCGTCGCGCTTGCACTCCAGTACGACCAGTACTGCACGTAGAGGTCCGTCTCGTTGCCGTGTTCGGTCTTGAGCGTCCAGCCCGACGTCGCGTCGCCGGTCACGCCGACGATCCGGCGGAGGAACCAGTCGTCCTCCCCGTCCGCGTCCTTGTACGTGCCGGCGATGACAGAACCCGCCGCGAGCGGCACGCCCGCGGGCGAGCCTGTGAGCTTCACCCAGTCGTCGCCGACGCCGACGACGGCGAGCGTTCCGGCGTTCGTCTTGAAGTTGGCGTCGTCGGGCATATAGCCGCCGAGCACGATGGCGTTGTCCTTGTAGATCGTCTCGAGTTCGTTCGTGACCATGATGCAGTTCTCGATCTCGAACTCGTCGCCAAGCGTTCCGTCGACATACCGCGGCTGCGTCGACACCGTGAACTCGCCGACGCTCGTGTAGTCGTGGACGATTTCGACGGAATTCGTCTCGTAGGTCTTGCCCCCCTCGTCGCCGAAGCGCCACACGACGGACGCGATGTTGGTGTCGTTCGCGTAGCCCGTCGCCGCGAAGTAGACCGTCAGCGTCGGACGGCTCGCGTCGATCACGCCGAACGTGGTGGATGTCCTGAACGGCGTCGCGGGCTGCGACACGAGCGGGATCTCCGTCGCGTCGCCCGCGGCGAGCGACACGGATGCGTTCGCGGAATCGTACTTTCCGTCCGTCGAGATGTAGGCGACGGAATACTTGCCCGGCTCGACGCCCGCGGCCTCCCATGTGCCGTTCGTCGAGACGTCGACCTTGAGGAAGCCGCCGTCCTCCTGGTAGAAGCGCACCTCGCCGTTTTCGACCGTACCGCCCTTCCATGTCGTCACCGTGCCAAACGCGCGCACGGTCTTGCGGAGCTCGAAGTCGAGGCGACGTTCGCGCGCCGCCGTCGAGACGACGAGGTTCGTGGCGAGCTGCCCCTTGAACGACTCGTAGGGCTTCGCGAACACAGAGTACTCGCCGTCGTCGAGCCCCGTGAAGCGGTACGCGCCGTAGCCGTCCGTCCTGACGGTCTCGCCCGCCATGTCGCTCGCGCTCCTGAAGAGCGTGACGTCGCCGTACTGGACGACGGTGCCGTCGTCGCCCATCACATAGCCCGAGACGACTCCCGGCGGAATCGCCGTCGCCTCGTAGCCGTTGACGTCGGCCTGCCCCGCGACCGTGATGGCGTTAGTCGTCGCCAGCGCGTAGCCCTTGTCGGCGACGAGCGTGTAGACGCCGTCCTTCAGCTGATCGAACGAGAAGTAGCCGTCGTCGTCGGTCGTCACCACGCGCGTGAACGGCTCCGCCCCGGATCCCTGCAGCGTCAGCTTGAGCGCGGCGTTTGCGAGCGGCTCGCGCGTGCGGCTGTCGAGGAAGTGCCCCGAGACCGCCGCCGCCATCTCGCCCTTCTTGATAAGGCTCGCGAGGCCGCGTATCGTGTAGCCGTCGAACTTCAGCTTTCCGCGCAGGTTCAGTCGCGTGGCGGCGTCCGCCACCTCGTCGGACGTGTACCGCGAGTCGAGCTTGAACCTGAAGCCACCGACCGGCTTGAACTTGAACGGCAGCCGCCCCGAGTCGCCGGGCTTGAGGACGCCCGCCGGATTCGACGCGCCGAGGCCGATGATCAGCACGCGCTGCTGCGTGAGGTTGTCGTTGTCGTCGTCATACGCGCCGAAGACCGTGTTCGTGTCGCTGTCCGCGTAGTTGATGATGAAGGTCGGCGCGTTCATCTGCGTGTCGCCCTTGTTCTCGTACACGACGTAGCCCGTGTAGACGCGGTTGTCGCGCGTACGCTCCGGCAGTTCCAGCTTCGCTTCGAGGACGGGGCCAAGCGCCTTCTTGTTGATGTACACCGCGTCCCGGAGCGTCTTGCCGTCCGCCGTCACGTCGTAGTACCGGTCTGCCGCGATGTTGTGGATGTCGAAGACAGCGTACACGTTCGCGGAGTCTACGACCGTCACGCTCTTGGCCTTGATGCCGCCGAGACGGATGTCGCTCGTCGCCGTCAGCCCCGCGCCCGTGAACGTGAAGCCCATGTCGCCCACGTTCGCCGCAATCTCGGGATAGACCGACCACAGCTGCGTCGTCAGCTTCTCGACCTTGACCGTCACCGTCGCGGAGGAAATCCCCGTGTTCTCGATGGCGAGGTACATCGTCTCGCCCGCCGCGTGCGGCGGCACCACGAGCACGACCGTCGCCGCGTCCTGCGCGAACGACACCGCGTCGTTCATCGCAACTGTCGGCATGTGGCCGTTCGCCGCCATCGCCCGGATCGCCGCCGCGCCCGAGCCGCTGATCGTCACCACGCCGCCCTCGGCAGGGAGATCCGCCAGCTCCCAGCCCTTCGCGACGCCGGCCGGGATCGTCTCTGTCGACGAGCCGACCTTCATCGCCGGCAGCTTCACCTCAACTGCGTCCTCGGTCCAGAGAGTGTTCTTCTGCAGGTTCTGCTCGAACACGTCGCGGTTCGGGTTCACGTCGATTCCGACGAGCCATTCGCCGGCCGGCGCGGCCGGCGTCGCGACGCGCGCGGTGAACACCGCCTCGGCGCCCGCTTCGAGCGCGTAGTTCTGCGTCACCGTGCCCGCCGTCATCGTGCCGCCGTTCGCGGCGGACTTGATGCGCACGACGTCGCGGATCGACCCCTTCGCCGCCGCGTCGCCTGCGTTCTTCACCTTGTAGGAGACGGTCAGCCACTCGCCCGGGGCGACGCTCGCCGGCGAGAACGACACGCTCTCCACCTCGAGGTTCATTAGAAGCCGCGTCGTCGAGCCGGGCACTTCGTAGATGCCGATGTCGGGATAGACGCCCTCGGCGTTCGGCGTGCCCGTGTTGCGCGCGAACTTCACGTCCATGCGCGGCTGCTCGTAGTAGTCGTACTCCGGCGCCACGTCGCCATACGCCGCGTCCACGCACGGCGACTCCGTCGAAATCCGGAAGTCCCCGTTCTCCGCGTCGAGGAAGAGCGGATCGGCCTCGATGTTTTCGACTTCGAGTTTGTAGTACTGGCTGCCGCCACTGAACTTGCTGTTCTGCCCGTCCGGGTTCCAGAGGCAGCAACGCGTGGAGTTGACACCACCGTCGCCCGAGATGCCGTATTCCGAGTTGAACGCGGCAATGCAGTTCGTTATGTACATGGATGACGTGTGCCTCCAGAATCCGACACGGTTGCCGTATGCCACGCAATTGACAGCCGCAATGTCTTTATCGGTAGAGACAATTCCGCGGTCGCAGTCGGTAAAGACGCAGTTCTCGAGCCGTCCGCCGCCGAAGAATCCGTCCATAGCCGAATGGCTGAACTCGCAACCGTAATAATAAGAACCGTGTCCATAGTCCATCACACACGCATGGGCATTATAGGCGTTTGCGGCGTTTCCATACAAGAACTTCGCGTATCTCGCTTCAACACTTCCCGAGCCCTGAACTTTCACGCCAGAACATTCGCCGGGATACGGTTCGGAGCGGTTGCCGTCGCCGTTCGTGTCGCCGCCCCACGTATCGTCCGTCGACGACGTGAACACGACGGGATTCGCCTTCGTGCCATTGATCTGGAGATGCCCTTCCACGCGCATGTCCGAGCTGCCGACAAACCAGCCGAAAAATGTTTCGGTTTGGTGCCGCTGCATTTTGACAATCGCGCCTTTCTCGATTGTCAGTGTCGCGCCCTCCCTGACGGTGCACGTGCTCTGGACTTCGTACACCCTGCCGCCGACCCATGTCGTATCGTTCGTGATGTTGCCGCCGACGATGACGCTGCGCACGACGCCCGGCTCGTCGTCCGGATCGTAAACGGCGCGGTTCAGGTCGTCCGCGACACGCTGCCATCCATATCTTCCCGCCGTCGTCTGGTACGGCCAGCGGGCGGGACGGTAGTCGGAATCGGCGCCGGGATACACCCAGCCACGGCTTCCTTCCTTGATGCGGACCTTCAGCGTCTCGGGCGTGCCCGCGAAGACATGCGGCACGTCGTTGGTCGGAGCGTGGCCGCGGAAGAACACCTTGGAGAGCGACGAGCAGCCGTCGAAGAGGTAGTCGCCGAACTCGCGGCAGCCGCTCGGAATGGTCACGCTGCCGAGCGAGGTGCAGCCCGCGAACGCGCGATCCCAGAGCGAAACCACTTCCGTACCGATGTAAAGGTTGGTGAGCGTTGTGACGCCCTCAAACGCATTGTTCGCGACCATCCAGACATTCGATGAAATCTCGTAGGAGGCGGGTACTTCGCCCTTCACGCGCAAGAGCACGTGGCCGAGTATGACTTCCTCGAACGCACCGGCAGGCGCAGTGTCGTACCATGGCGTTCCGGCAAAGGCGTCCGTGCGGAGAATGCGCACGTTCTCGCCGCCCGTGACGGTCGTGAGCTTCGAGCATCCCTCGAAGGCGGACGCGCCAATCGTCGTGACGGACGCCGGAAGATTGATAGTCTCAAGCGAGGCGCAGCCCTTGAATGTCGCCGCCCCGATCTCCTCGATGCCTTCCGGCAGCTCGAACGCCGCGAGGAGCGAGCAGCCCTCGAACGCGCCATCGCCGAGTGTGGAGACTTCGCCGAAGTCTGCGGTCCGAAGCGCCGTACAGCCCTTGAACGCGTTTGCGGCGATGGAAGCGGTGCCGCCGGCCGTGAAGGTGTTGAGCGCCGCGCATCCCTCAAACGCGGACGCGCCGATTGTAGCGCCGCCTGCGGCGGAAACGGTCTTCAGCGCCGTGCAGGTCTGGAAGGCGGACGCCGCAATGGTGGCCGAGCCGCCAACCGTGAGCGTCTTCAGCGCCGTGCAGCCCTTGAACGTGGTCGCGGCTATCGACGGCGAACCGCCAACGGAGACTGTCGCGAGCTTCGTGCAGCCCTCGAATGCGCTGCTGCCGAGGTTGACGGAGTTCGTCCCCTCGATTTTCAGCGAGGTGATCGCCGCCTGGTTCTTGAACACGCCGACGCCGACGCCGATCACCTTGGCGGGCAGGACGAGCGCGGCGGGGAGCTGTCCCTTGAAGCCGGTCACGGTCGTGCCCGAAGAATCGTAGGTGAGGCGGAATGTCGCGTAGAGCGTCCCCTCGAAGGCGTCGGACGCAACCGTGACGCCGCTTTCGAGTCCGTTGACGTTGTCGAGGTTCGAGCAGTCCTTGAACGCACCCTCGCCGATGGAGACGAGCGAGTCGGGCAAGTAGACCGTCACGAGGTTCGAGGCGCCGGCAAACGCACCGTCCGCGATCACCTTCACGCCGTACGGCACGTCGACGGTCGCGGGGACCGTGCCCTTGTAGCCCACGAGGACGCCGCACACGACGACCGGTCCATTCGCGGCGGCGTTCCAGATGCCGGAGTCGCGGAACGCGCCCGCGCCGCACTTGACGACGTTCGCGCCGCCCGTCGCCGCCTTGAGCGCCGTCACGCCCTTGAAGAGGTTGGCTGCGAACGCCGTCACAGTCGCCGGAATCTCGAGCGTCGCCGGGAGCGTCCCCGTGTAGCCCTTCAAGACGCCGTTCTCGATCGTCAGCGTATAGGCGGGCGCGTTCTCCGTCCAGTGCGCGTAGACCGTGATTGCCGCCGTGACGACCGTCGAAGCCGTCACCTGCGTGCCGCCAGACGCGGCGGTGTACCAGCCCGCGAGCGTGTAGCCCGTGCGCGTCGCGGTCGGGAGCGTGCCGATAGCCTTGCCCTTCTCGACCTGGCGCGAAGATTCGGCGCTGGTGCCGCCGTTCGCGTTAAAGGTCACAGTGTACTTCGGAATGGCCGTCCAGTGCGCGTAGTACGTGACGTCCTTCGTGACAACGGTGGACGCCGTCACCTGCGTGCCGCCGGACGCGGCGGTGTACCAGCCGGCAAGCGTATAGCCAGAGCGCGTCGCCGTCGGAAGCGTGCCGACCGCCTTGCCGGACTGGACGGAGCGCGTCGCCGTGGCGCATGTGCCGCCGTTCGCGTTAAACGTGACCGTGTAGTTGACGACGACAGGCTCGCCGCCGCCCTCCGCGTAGCAGCCCATTCCCGCCGCAAGGCACGGCGAGCTGTCCGCGAGGTGGAAGTCGCCGCCCGCCGCGTTCACGAAGAGCGGATCGGACGCGATGTTGCCGTCACCGGACGGAAGCGGCGTCGTGCAGGAGTACGTGAACTGCACGTCGTTCGTTCCGGGCTGGTAGTTGGCCGTGGAGGCGTCCGCCGTGGCGGTATTTCCCCAGACGATCGAGTGGTCCGCCGTCGAGGTGGCGTCGAGGCCACCGCCAACCATCGCGGTTAAACCGTGCAGCGTTCGAGTGTGGAGCGGTAGACGACGCCGGTTTCGCCGGACGTGTTGCCGTAGATGAGACTGTTGACGACTTTGCAGAAGCCGACGGCCGCGCCGTGGCGAAGCGCCGTGTTGCCGTAGATCTGGCAGTTCTCGACGTTCGCGCCGTAGATCGTGCAGCGCCAGCTCTTGCAGCCCGTGACGACGCAGTCCTTCAGGTTGACGCCATAGGACGCCGTGCCGGCATAATCCTCGTCCCCACCGTTGCGCAGGGTGAAGCCGACGAAGGTGAAGTTCTTCGAGCAGTGGTAGTCGTCCACGCAGATGTTGGTGCTGCCGCCGTCGATGATCGTCTCCGCCGCGCTTCCCGTCGCGCAGAACGTCACGGGGTCGGGCATCCCGCCGCCCCACACGCGAACCGGCGCGTAGGTGCCGGGCGCGACGAACACTGTTTCGCCTCCGCTGATCCACCCTTCCGCCTGCTGGAGGGTCTTGAACGGCGACTCGGCCGTTCCCGTGCCGTTCGTCGTGCCGTTGACGGCGTCGACGTAGAGCTTCTGAGCTACGGAGACTTCCCACTCGGCGTAGACCTGTCCGTTGGTCCAGAGCGCGTCGGCCACTTCGCAGACGAGCGAATGTCTCCCGCGGTCGGCGTCGGTCGGGGCGTAGGTCCAGTTCGCCCCGGCGGTCGAGACGAGCGCGTCGTCGAGATACCAGCTGTAGCTGAGCGCCGCGCTTTCGGGGTCGTGCGCCGTAACCGTGAACTCCTGGCTGTCGCCCGCGAGGACGAGCACCTCGTCCGCGTCAGGCGTGACCGCGTCGATGACGGGACGCTTGTTCGCGTTCGCGTTCACGGTGAGCGCAAAGGTCTTCCAGGCGGCATCGCCGTTGTCGGCGTCCGTCACGAGCACCGAGACCAGATACTCGCCCGCGTCGTCCTCGATTCCAGAGAGAAGCCCGCCCTCCGAGAGCGCGAGGTGGCTTTCGTTCGGGAGGCACGTGATGAGGACGTCGTCCATGTTGGAGAAGTCCTCGCGTACGCGGAGGATTTCCACGGCGGATTCGTCCGAACCGTTGGAGTAGGCTATGTAGCCGCCGCCACGGCAGCTGCCGTAGGAGAGGCGCACGGTGTTGTCAGGGTAGAGCGTCGCGGAGAACTCGGCGAGGTAGCCGTCGCTCTTGCCCTTCCATGAAATCTTCACGTAGTCGGACTGCGAATCGACGCGGATTTCCGAGATGGTCGTGTAGTCGCCCCAGCCGGAGACGCCTTCGAGGACGGCGATCTTCGGCGTTTCGTCGATGGCGGAGTAGGACCACGAGAGGGAATTGCCGGTGTCGCCAAAGGCGATTGCGCCGTGCTCCGAAAGGCGGATTACATCGTAGGGCGTGCCGAACCACGTGAACGTGAACGGCAGTTCGATGATCGGGTTGTGCTGGTAGGATTTGTCCTTCGTCGGCCAGTCGTCGTCCACGAGAACGCCCGTCGCAGCGGCGAATGTGTTCGTCTCGCGCGTCACGAAGGCGTACGGCAGGCTCCACGTCGCCGCACCGACATTGCCGGAACATTCGAGCTGCACCGAATACGGGACGGCCTCGGTCGCGGCGGGAAACGACGCGGTTTCGATCTTGAGGTCTGCGTAGGACGTCACGGCGATGGGTCCGCACTTCTCCGATTCGTCATACTGCGAGTTCCAGGCGGAAATCCAATAGAAGTAGTCCGTGCCGCCCGTCGTGGCGAGGTCGAGGTAGTTCGTGGCGGTCGTGGAGCCGAGGAGCGTCGCGGCGGCGGGATCGTCCGTCGTGCCGCGGTAGATGCGGTATTGGGCCGCATTCGGCACGGCCTCCCACGCGAACGGAATGCCTTTCGCGGCCTTGGCGCTCGTACCGGTCGCGACAGGCGCGGCCGGCGCGCCGGTGACGATACCGCCCTCGTAGCAGCCGTAGTCGACCGCGGCGCCGCGGACGCGGCGGTCGCCCGCGAGATCGAGCGCACCCGCGTAGGAGACCTGCGGCACGTTCTCGCCCGCGTCGATGGCGGGCGAGCCTGCGGTCAGGCGGTAATCGCCGTTTGCCGCATCGATGAACCACGGATCGACGCCGATGAGGTTCGATTCGGCGACGATGTTCGTCGAAATCGAGTTATTGAACTTCTCATTGTAGCAATTGTCGATTTGGCGATTCCCATTGCTATAGACGATACAGTTCTTGAGGTAGCTGCCATACGCGCCACCCGGGCAATCGCTAGAGCCGCTCGTGGTATTGTTCGCAATCGTCGAGTTGTAGACTTTGCAACTTTTCACGCCGGCCGCGTAGCCGCCATATATGTGGTTCGTCTGCACGTTGTTCGCGATGAGCGAGCTGATGATGGTCGCGTTGCAGACGCCGCCCGCGTAGCAGTTGGAGAAGGAGCGCGAGGCGCAGTTCGAGACGACGCAGTTCTCGATCGTGCCGCCGTAGACGCCGCCCGCGTAGTTCTTCGCCGAGCCGTTGATGACGGAGGCGTTCTTGAGCGTCATGTTCGAGCCGAGGACGACGCAGGTGTTCGTGAAGCCGCCGTCGATCACGGTCCTGCCCGCGCCAGCGCCGAGGAGCGTGAGCTTGAGGGAGCCGGTGAGCGCGAACGGCTCGTAGGAGCCTTCCGCGAGGCGGATCGTTTCGCCATCGAGCGCAAGCGCGGCGGCTGCGGCGATGGTTTTCTTCGGCGCGGCGGCGGAGCCGTCGCCCGTGTCGTCCGCCTCCGTCGGGTTCACATAAAACTCCTTCACCTCGAACACGGCCTCGACTTCCATGTCGGCCGTGATGTCGTTAAGCGTCAAGGTTGGCGTCGTCGCACCCTCCTCGCCGTTCACAATCCAGTTCTTGAACACGCGGTTCGTGACGGCTGTGGCAGTAACGGTGACGCTGCCGCCGGAAGCGACGATATGCGTGGCGTGGGGGCTCTTGAAGTCGACATCGCCCGAGAACGCGACCGTTCCGCGAACGGGGTCGGTGGTGGCGAGAACGGCGAAGCCCTCCACGCCCGCGCCCTTGTAAGCGCCAATGTTGTTCGCCGGGTTGTCCGCGATGCACGCCGAGCCGACGCGCAGGCGCGCGTCGTAGCCTTCAAGCGAAACGAACGTCGGCTGCGCCTCGATGTTGCCGGGGCCGTAGTCCGTCATCGCCGGAATCGTGCAGCAGTTCGTCGCCGCAATGCCCCAGTACTCTTGATCCGCCCAGTTCGCCTCGTCGCCGTCGAGCGTGAGGTTGTTGACGACAATCGAGCGCACGAGCTGGCAATCCGGTCCGATGGCCGTGTAGCCGGTGAAGTAGTCGTCCGAGGCGCTGTAGCCGATCGTGTTCCCGGCCACGGTGCAGTCTTCAAGCGTCGAGTCGCGGAAGAGATATTCTTTCGTGGTGCTGTTGCCCGTCACATAGCAGCGCGTGAACGAGCAGTCGTCGAAACAGTAGCTCGGGCTTTGCACGCCGATGATCGTGCAGTCTTCGAGGTCCGCGTTCTGGAACCGGATTCCCTCGACCGTGATGTTCGCGATCTTGAGGTGGTCGTTCTGCCCTTGGAAGAAGCCATCGCCGTCAGGGTAGACGATCTTCGTGTCGGCGGAGGAGCCGGTGGTGCGGATTGTCACGCCGCCGGGGAATCCGAGAGAGTCGTCGTCAATGACATAGACGCCAGGCACGAGGTTGAGCGTGTCGCCTTTGCACAGGGCGAGCCCCGGTTCGGGGAATTTCGTCCACGGATGCTCCACCGAGCCGTCGGCGGCCCCGGGATCGGCGGCGGGGTCGAGGTAGAACTCTTTCGAGATATAGACGTGCCATGTAATGGAGTTCGTCCAGTATGCGTCCGAAATCGTGCACTTCACGACGGACGAACCACCCCAGCGCTGAATCTCGTAGAGCTCGTTCGAGGCGACGAAGGTCAGGTCCGCGCCAGTTCCAAGCGTGCGCTTCACGGGGGACTCGACGTCGGCGTCAAGGAATGTCCACGTGATGTCAAAGGGACCGCCCTTCGGGTCGCTCGCCTCGACGTGGAAGTTGAGCGTATCGCCGATCGCAAGTGCGCGAACCGTGTTCGTGTCGGCCGGAGTGAAGGCGTCGAACACCGGCGGCTTGTCGGGGTTCTCGGCGACTGTGAGCGTGTAGTAGTTGGTGGTCGCGGTGCTCGTGCCTGCGTCGTAGACGCTCACGCCAAACGTCCACGTGCCAAACTCGCTCGTCTGGCCGGAGAGCGTCGCGGTCGGATAGTAGAGGTCGGATGAATAGTCGTAGTTCCCTTGGAAAGTAAAACCATCCGGATAGCCGGTATAGGTGGTGAAGACGTAGTCGCAGGTCGGGATGCCGTCGCTCTCCTCGCCGACGGGCAGGGTAGCGCGGCTGGAGTGAACAGTGTCGTAGTACGAAAGCCCCACAGCTCTGACGGAGTCGCCAATCGTGTCGCCCGCGTCCTGGCGGTAGGAGTAGCGGATCGTGCCGTCGCTCTTG
This sequence comes from uncultured bacterium, assembly GCA_902801025.1. Lineage (GTDB taxonomy): Bacteria > Verrucomicrobiota > Kiritimatiellia > RFP12 > UBA1067 > UBA1067. The sequence goes on from CADCGZ010000046.1 coordinate 28,750, forward strand.
AGCGTCACGCGGTAGGCGAACTTGCAGGCGACCTCGCTGGCGTTGGTGTAGTCCGCCGCGAAGCGGAACGACACCTCGTTCGCGACGCTCGTATCGACGTACCCTTCCACATTCTCGGCTTCCTCCATCCAGAACGGGACGAGCGCGTTGTAGAGATAGTAGTAATAGCCAACACTGTAGTCGAAGGCACTGCGACCGCTCGTGAAGAACAGGATGCCTCCCGCGCTAATATAGAGGTTGGTGAAGGACTGGTCGCGGTAAGGAAACGCGAACGGCAGCGTATAGACGATGTTCGTATAGAACGTCTGCGCGCCATCCCACAGCGGCGTATCGTTCGCGCCGACGGCGTAGGTGGACGCCGCGCTCTCCACCTTCCAGGCGACCGTCGACCACGACAAGCCGCCCGCCCCAGACGCGCCCGTCGTTGAGAAGTTCTGCGCGTAGTGAACCTGTTGGGTCGCGACCGGGATTTCGGTCGGCGTGATGGCGACGTCCGCGAATGCGGGAGTGAGCGCCGCGAACATCGCGGCCGCGAGGGTCAGTATTTTTTTCATGGGAATGTTCCTATTGACAAAGCGTACGCCTTCAGTCGACTGTTGGCGACCGTTTTCGACGAAAATACGCTCGTGATGGTCGTAGATTTCATTGCGGCTATTCGCTTTAGCGACACCCAGTCGGGCACAGCCGTAGCAGGCCATTCCCCGAAAGGTGCAAGTATAATACCATAATTCCGCCTGTCAGAGCAATAGCAATGCATCATCCGATGCTTTGCCAGAGTAAACGCAATCTTAGATTTTGTTTCGATTGGTCAAAGGGGCCCCTAATCGACCCTGGTATAATCGAACCTAACTGACCCTAATCGACCGTTACCAGCCAGATCTTACACGGAAATTCAGCGCTCGCTGCGGAGCGCGGGGTCGAGACGGTCGCGCAAGAAGTCTGCGAGATGATTGAAGACGAGGACGAGCACGAAAATCGCAAGCGTCGTGAACGTCATCTCCCACCAGACGCCCTGCCAGAGCCGCGCGCGCGCATTGTTGATCATGACGCCCCACGACGGTTCGCCCTGCACGCCGATGCCGAGGAACGAGATGAACACCTCCGTCGCGACGGCCGACGGGAAGCGTATCGAGAACTGGATGAGGACGATATGCGCGACATTCGGCAAGATGTGGCGGAACATTATCCTGAGATGCGAATACCCGAGCACCTTCGCCGCCTGGACGTAGGCGCGGTCGCGGTGCTTCATCACCTCGGCGCGGATAGTTCGGCAGACGCCCACCCACGTGGTGAAGCCAATGCCAAGATACAACCCCATCAGCCCCTGTCCGACGACAAGTGAGATCGCAAGGATGAAGAGAAGTCCCGGCATCGATGCAACGGTCGCACATAGCCACACGACGACCGAGTCTACCTTTCCGCCGAAGTAGCCGCCGAGAAGCCCGAGGAAGACGCCAAGCGGAATCGCTATGAGCGACGTCATGATGCCGACATGGAACGCGATGCGCGTACCCTGCACGAGCCGAAGCCCCACATCGCGCCCGAGGTTGTCGGTGCCGAGCCAGTGCTCGGCTGACGGCGGCTGGTAGCGCTCCTTGGTGTTGACGACGTTGTAGGCCGGCGTCACGTCGCGCGCAAGGGCGACGCGATACTGCACCTCGCCGTAGACGGCGGCAGCGAAATACGCGGCAAGAATGATTAGGCAGATCTTAATTGAAAGCTTCATTGACCTTCTCCACCACTATGTCGACCACCTGCTCCAGTGTCAGGTCGGAAGAGTCGATTTCGATTGCACCGTCCGCCTTCCTGAGCGGAGCATACTTTCTCGTAGAATCTATCGCGTCGCGTGCGAGGAGCGACGCCTTTACTGCCGCGGCAGACTGGTTGGCGATTCCCTTCTCGACCTCCTCTTTCTGGCGGCGCCTGGCGCGCGCCTCGGCGGATGCCGTGAGGTAGAAGCGAGCGGGAGAATCGGGGAACACGGCGGTCGTGATGTCGCGGCCTTCTACTACGAGATTGCCGAAGCGCGTCATATCGCGCAGAAGCGCGGTAATCTTGTCGCGGACTGCCTTCACGGTCGCGACCTGAGAGGCGTGGGCGTTGATCTCGGGCGTGCGGATGCGGTCGCCCGGCGGCTCGCCGCCGACATAGTAGGCGATTGCGCCATTCTCTGGACGGCACTCGATTTCGACAGTTGGCGCAAAGGCCGCGACCTCGTCGGGGTTGTCGGTATCGACCTTCCTGACGAGCGCCTGCCAAGTCATGATGCGGTAGAGAGCGCCCGAATCGACATGGAGAAAGCCGAGCTTCTTGCCGACAATACGCGACACGGAGCTCTTGCCAGCGCCGCTCGGTCCGTCTATTGCTATTACTCTTGACATGGTCTATCCGTTGTTTGTTGCCAAAGGCCTACAGCCGCCCCGTCTCCTGCAAGAACATGAGGACTGTGTAGCCGACGAAGACGAGAAGCCAGACCGCGGCCTCGCGGCGGCGAATCCGCCCGGGATCCCTCGGGCTGCGGAAATTCAGGCCGAAGACGAGGATGGAGAGCGAAAGAAGCGCATTTAGCGGAAGGTCGCGCCTAAGGACGTAGGGCGAGAATTCGTCCACTGGCGAGATGACGCAGGCAAGCCCCACGACCGCGAGCGTGTTAAACAGGTTCGAGCCGATTATGTTGCCAAGCACGAACTCATGCTCGCCGCGACGCGCCGAGGCGATGGCACTCGCGAGTTCCGGTAGCGAAGTGCCCACGGCGACGATGGTGAGCCCAATCATCAGGTCAGAAACGCCAAGCGTCTTGGCGAGATCGACAGAACCCCACACGAGGATATGCGACGAGCCGATGAGAACGGCAAGCCCGACAAGAACCTTGACGACGGCAAGCGGAAGACCCTTCTTGTCCGCTTCTGGCGAGGAAGCGACATCACTATCCGCCGACGCACCCTTTGTACGCTGGTCGTACCAGCAGTAAAGGGGCAAAAGGACGGCAAAGGCGACGAGGAGGATCCCCGCGTCGAGCCGAGTGCAACGGCCATCGCGGAGAACGAACATCGAGAAAAGCGATATGGCGACAAGCCCAGGGCCTGCGACAAGCGTTGTTGACGGCCGCGCGACAAGTGGGCAGATGAACGCCGAGACGCCGAGAATCACCGCAATATTGAAAATGCAGCTTCCATAGGCGTTGCCTAGCGAGAGGTTTGCGTGACCGGAAAGCCCCGACAAGGCACTTACGCAAAGTTCTGGCGCGCTCGTACCAAAGCCGATGACGACCATGCCCACTACGAACGGGGAGATGCCGAGCGCCTTGGCTACTTGAGCCGCGCCGTCGACAAACACACCGCTTGACCATGCGAGGGCAACAAGCCCCCCGATGATCATCACAATCGAGAGCCAAAGCGGTATGTCGGAATACATTGCGCTTATTATACCAAAAAAACGCAGGCCCTATGCGTCAGGCGTGGTCTTTGCCGATGAACTCGCAGGTGGCCTTCTTCGCAAGAAGCCCGCCGAGGAATCGGATGCCGTATGTCACATGCGTGGCAAGAACGCCGCAGAGCGTTATGATCCAAACCGCGGGATTGAGCGAGAAGGAAGTCAGCAAGACAAGGAGAATGTACGTGAGCATCGGCATCGAGATAAGCCCCTGCCAAATGCAGAAGAGCTCGACCGACATCACGCCCGGTTGCGGGATCGCAACGAGAATCGCCCAGATAAAGAGATACGCGACAAAGAGCGTCGGAATGAAATACGAAAGCCGAAGCGAATTGGACGGATAGCGCTTGCAGAAATAGCCACGGTGGAACGCATAGCGTCCGAGCTGCCGCAAATGCGCCCCGAAAAGAGGACGCCGATGGTGGCATACGACGACCCAAGGGTCATAGACTATGCGCTTGCCGGCATCGACGATGTCCTTGCAGAGAAGCGTGTCCTCGCCCGGCCAGAAGTCGGTGCGGTAGCCGCCGAAAGAATCAAGAAGCGACTTCCTGACAAAGAGGTTGCAACTCGGGTAGTCGTCAACGTCGCGCCTGACGCCACCCGCCTTGTAGCGGTAGCGGTAATTGCCCGAGACGAGCAGATTGTCGTAGACGCGCCCGCCCATGCGCGCGAGGAACGAGTCGCCCGGCGGCGTCACACCAGGCCCTCCGACGGCGCCAATCGTCTCGTCTCCGAAATAGCGGACGGCGTATTCAAGCCAATGCGCGTCGGGATAGGCATCGTCGTCGATGAACGCGATGATCTCGCCCTTCGCCGCCTTGATGCCGAGATTCCTTTTCTCAGCAGGCCTCACCTTGCCGGTAGGGAGAATGGAGAGCTTAACGTCCTTTGGCAGGGGTTCGGGGGTATCTGAACCCCCGTCCATTCCATCCGGAAGCACTATCACCTCAAAATTTCTATACGACTGCTTCCCGAGCGCGGCAAGACACTCATCGAGCATCCAGCTGCGGCGCGGGCAAGCGATCACCACCGAGACGAGCGGATCGTGGTCGAGTTTCGGCGGCACCTCGGCCTTCGCATAGTAGCGAAGGACGCGCAAACGGTAGAAGACGGCGAGCGAGTCGAGCGCCATCGTCTTTACCGTGTTTGGCTTGAGCGCGCCGAACTTGTTGCCGAAGCGAATCACTACAGGTGCCTCGGCGATCTTCGCGCCGCGCTGGTGGGCGATTGCGAGAAGCTCCAAGTCAAAAGCATAAGTCTTGACGAGCATGCGACCGAGCGATTCGCCAAGCACTTCGCGGCGAAAGAGCTTCATGCCAGTCTGCGTGTCGGTTATCGGGAGCCCGACGAAGATCCTGACGAGCGTGAAGTAGACCCAGCTCACGATCCGGCGGTGCCACGGATACTGCACGACGCTTCTCTTGTGACGCTTCGAGCCAATCACGATGTCTGCGCCCTTCTCAACCATTGCCTCGAAGAACCACGGCGTCTGCTTCGGGTTGATGTCGAGGTCGCCGTCAAGCAGCATCACGTATTCGCCAGTCGACGCGTCGAATCCAGCCCTTAGCGCGGCGCCCTTGCCACCGTTCCTCTGGCATATAACTGGTCTCACGACGACATGCTCGTACTTCGGCTCTGCCGCGCGAGCAAGCGCCGCCGCAGTGTCATCAGTAGAGCCGTCGTCAACGGGAACGAGCTCCGCCCTGATTCCGTGGGAATCGAAAAGCCGCGCCGTCTCAGCGACATTTTGCTCTATCGTGTCCGCAAGGTTGTAGACCGGCATGATGACGGAGAGCCGGCCGATGCCTATCGCGTCGCGCGCGATGGCCCACTTGGCCTCAAGCTTCGTCCTGCCGCCTTCGGACATTGATCTCCCTCAAATCACTTTCCGTGGCGACGCATCTGCCGCGTGACGGGCGGGTCGATCACCTCGCCCATGAGGACTTCGCCCTTCGCGGCCGTCTTAGCCGCCGTCTGACGACGAATGATCCACATCTGAACGATAGAGAAGAGGTTCGAGAGGAACCAGTAGAGAGAAAGCGCCGACGGGAACGAGTAGAACATGAAGAGCATCATCGCCGGCATGAAGATCATCATCATCTTCTGCTGGCTCTTGTCGCCGGTCGCCGGCGTGAACGCGCTCTGGAGCCCGGTCGAGACGGCCATCAGAATCGGGAGGATGTTGAGCCCACCAAACGGGAACCAGCTGGAGAAGAGCGCTTCCGGCTCGGAGAGGTCGCCAATCCAGAGGAACGGCGCATAGCGAAGCTCGACTGCGGAGCGAAGCACGTTGAAAAGCGCGATGAAGACGGGAATCTGAATCAGCATCGGCAGGCACGAGCTCATCGGGTTGACCTTGTACTCCTTGTAGAGCGCCCATGTCTCCTGCTGCATGCGCTGCGGGTTGTCCTTGAACTTCGCCTGGATCTCCTTCATCTTCGGCTGGAGCTCCTGCATCTTCTTCATGCCAACCGTCGACTTGTGCGTAAGCGGCCAGAAAAGAAGGCGGACAAGGATCGTGAGGAGGATGATCGCGACGCCGTAGTTCGGGATCATGTTGTTGAAGAAGTTAAGCACCCAGACGAGCGGATAGCAGAGCCACCGCCACATGCCGAATTCCATCACGTCCTTCATGCCAAGGTCCCAGAGAAGCGACTGCTTCTTGGGGCCGACGTAGAAGACACTCGTGCGCTTCGCCGCATCGTCCGCGAGCCGGACCTTTGCGAAGACTGACGCGGGGCGGTAGTTGGAGGCGGACATGTCGCGCGCGACAGTCGCGTCGAAGCCGGCGTTTGCCGCGGTCGACGAGCAGAACGCCGTCACGAAGAAGCGGTTCTTGACCGCGACCCACTTCTGCGCGCCCGGATACTTTATCGCGGCCTCTTCAGGCATGCCCGCCGCGCTCTTCGAGCCGCTGCAGCCGCCCGAAAGCCCGCCGACGAGATAACCCTTGAGCGGAGAGTCGCCCTCGCAGTGGTGGATCACGCCCTCCTTGCCCTTACCGGCGTCCATCGCCCAGCTGTCGACGGAAAGAAGGTCGTTCTTCGAGTCTCCCATGCGCATCTGCCCAAGGGAGATGGCTCCGCCTATTCCCTCGTCCTCCAGAGTGATGCGGTAGTCCGCGCCGAGGCGGATGGTGCGGCTCTTGTCACCGTTGACGAAGCGGAAGGAATCGGGATTTTCCTCGGCCACCTCGAACGACTCCACGGCCTCGCCCGCGCCGAGCGGAGAATCCGCAAAGTCAAAGGCGACAGGCGGGTTCTCGTCGGAGATTTCGCCGCGGTCCTTCGCGTATTTCTTCAAGGTCGCCTTCTTGACGACCGCGCCCCAAGTTGAAAGCTCAAGCTTCAGCTCGTCGTTTTCGAGAACGACAATCTTCTCGGGCGTCGTGGGAAGCACGGGAGCCGGCGTTGCAACGGCATTGGTCTCGCTATTCGCGGGAACATTGGCCTCCGAAGCCGAAGGTTGCGGTGCGGCGGCCTCGACCGTCACGTTCGTCGCGGCAATCGCCGCCTGCTCGGCGAGGTATTTCTGGCGCTCCTTTGCGCGTCCCATTTCGTTCCATACGTACCAGGCGAGAACGACGCCCAGAAGGAGGCAGATGATCTTCTCTGTCTTGTTCATAGATATCCTGATGTCTTCAAATGCAGATTTGGAGGAATATTTTACCATAAATCCTCGCCCGCTTGCAAAAAGGCAGCAGCTGGAGTTTCACGATTTTCGCCTGCGCCCGCGCCGGGCTAAGCGGACGTGCGCGATTTCGGCTTTGGGGGCACGATCCTTGCGCCCTACAATCGTCGCGCCGAGACTTTCCTTCGCCGATTGCCGTCTGCAAGTCCGGCTCCGGTCGGGCAGCCCGCCTCGGACGAACGCGTCGACTCCGCTCTTCGAGCTCTCGCCGCTCGGTATTCGCGACACTCGCCAAGCCTCGCCGCGGTGCAATCCACGCCTAGGTCGCTCATAACGTCGCCGAGGCGACTCCCGGCCTGCGCCGAAACGCCATGGCCGAAAACAAAGACACCGTCCTGTTCCCCTGTCTGTTCAGGTAAAATATCCCATTGCCAAAAAACAAACAAAAGAAAGGTCGGCACCGTGAATAATAGCACAATCGCATGAAAAACGCGACCCCAGCTCGACGACTTTATGGTAAGAATGTTTCACGGTTTCTCAAAGCCGCAGAACAAATTCATACGCGATATGGTGTACGGGATACAGGCCACTGGCGACATGATCCTCGCCGAAATCGCGTACGCCGTAGACTCGGAGACTTGCCCACCCATGTTAGAGTACACCTCGGTGTCCATGACGAGGATCTTGATGTTCTTGCCCGAGGCAAGGACGTGGTCAAGCCCGCCGTAGCCGATGTCGTACGCCCAGCCGTCGGCGCACTAAGTTGTCCGCGACCGCGAGGAGCTGTGCGCAGAGCGCGCAGCCGGCCTTCTTGCCGCCTTCGCAGAAGCCCTTGTGTGTCAATAGGACCCCTTTGATACAGTTTCAGACTATTCATATGTCAACACAAGTGCACAAGTTGAACGAACTTCATCAACAACATCTTCAAATTTACGAAGTTTTACCTCCTCCCCACCCTCAACTATTCCTTCGGAAGATTTCAGCGCAGAATCGAGAAACGCCAAAAGATATGCTTTTTTGATGGCATAATTGACGACTTGTCCATCACGAAGTGTCGCCACAACAACGCCAACAAGTTCACCAGAGTCATTAAACAGCGGACCTCCTGAATTCCCTGGCTGTATACTTGCATCAATCTGATACTCTCGGACATCCCCCTTAAATCCAGTCTCTCCACTTATGACGCCGCGCGTAACTTTTGGGGAAAAGCCCTGCAACCCAGGCTGAGGGAATCCCATCGTTGCAATCGCCGTGCCAAGGCTCACTTTCCTCTGCGCCGCAAATCTAATTGGCTTGAATGCTCCCTTTATCCGCATTAACGCCAAATCAGTTTGAGGATCAACCTGAACCAGTTCTGCAGGTTGCAAGCCATTTTCCGTCAAGACTTTATAACTTTTGCCCCCTTCAACCACATGATTATTGGTTATAAAGAAACCGTCCCTAGTAATAAAGAATCCACTACCTGTCTTTGTTGGATGATTTGGTTCTTGTGGCGGCACCTTTGGTGGGTGAACGGATTTTTCCGGAGCTGAGAATTTCGTATCGTCTTTCCTATGCAATCCCATTCGTAACCGAACTAAATAAGTAGCCCAATCAAAATCATCTGTATAACAAGCCACTGTATTACTTCTTCCATTGACAGCATCATATGTCATCGTCCCTGACCAATACATTCTCTTTCTCTTCAAGATATCACCATTAGCCAAAACGCCTTTTGTCCCTTCATCCCAGTATATCAGTCGTGACCCAGAGTCATATTTCAATCGCCCTTCAAAATACTCGCCGTAATTACAAAGCCCGCCATACGTCCAAACCTGAACCACTTGCAAATCTTTATATCCAGGAATTGACTTCTCTCGGATATACTGCTGTGCCTTTTCAATGTAATTCAAATCCTGATATTGCAATTGGTCAACATAAGACCCTTTCCACCAAATCCATCCAAGCTTTTTGAATTCAGATATTGAATCATGCACATACTTTTGATCTTTCTTTGATAGTTGCTCCATTTTCATCTGTACAGTCTTCTCATTACTTGTATATGTAAGCCAGATAACATTTCCGTCCTCAGCTACATGTTTCCAAGTTGCTTCCACCGTCTTACCACGCGAATTCGTCCACACTCTTGGCGTGGTACTCATTACAAATTCATCACCCCAATTAAGTTTTTCTGCCGCCTCACCATACAACCATGCCACACATACAACTGCAACAATAACATTCCGCATAAGTGTCCGCAAATCAACAACACTACCTCTCAGATTGGCGAACACCCCAATGCAAAATGAAATAAATTCCACTTTAGACACCATATTCATTTCAGCTTCCTCTTCTCCAAATTAGACAACAGCCTGGCGTGACCACATATGTCCGTTGAATGGATTGATGTGGGTCCGTTCATTGTTTTGTCGGATTGAAAATCGTTAAGTTCGGATACAGGGCGCGGAAGTCGTCTTCGTTGCGCGTGATGAGTCCGCCCTTCTGCATGGCGTACGCGCCGATCAACACATCGGCGATCGGGCGCTTGGTGACTTGTCCGGCACGCTTGCGCATGACGTGATCGTACCATGCACGATGCGCTGCCAATACGGCATCTCCATTACCTGCAAAATCGAAATCAATCCAGGCCGACCTAAGAAAAGCATTCTGGCGTTCGATATCGCCGTCAAACACTGGAGCAAGCTCGACATAAGTAATCGGAGCGATGACGAGCGAGTCATCAAGCTTTGACGACAACGCCGCAGCAGAAGCCGCGCTAAACTCACCGTCACGCTCAACCAAATCAATGACGACGCATGTGTCAACAACCCAAGTCATTCCTCTTCACCCTCACGAAGTTCCTTCATCCATTCTTCCGTAGAGCGAGTAGTGTGGAATTTCGCTCCATAGCCTGCAAGCTTGGAATAATCAGGCCGAGGGCATCCAAAATACTCCTCGCGAGGGTCTTTGCTGTCCGCCGACTGCCTCTCGACGATTGCCGAAATCGACTTTACAAGATATTCCATCAAGCGCATCTTCTCGGATGCCCCCAATTGGTCGATTTGGCTCATTATAGTCGGCATGTCAATCTCCCGTTTACGATGACATTATACCAAAAAACGAAAGCGCGGCACAAGTGCCGCGCCTGAAAATCCGCCGCGCCATAAATTCACCTGATGTCCGACCGCCACTTCCCCCGCGGCGGAACGGGGTCGTAGCCGTGCGCGCCAAACGGATGGCAGCGCAGTATTCTCCAAATCCCCAGCAGCGTTCCCTTCACCGCGCCATGCGTCTTCAATGCCTCGATCATGTAGTTGGAGCAGCTCGGCTCGAATCGGCAAGCCCCGCCCATCACCGGCGACAGCACGACCTGGTACGCGCGGACAAGCAGGATCAGCGGCGCCGTCACGAGACGCGAGAGGCGAGACGCGCCATTTCCTCCATCACATCCTGGCATTTCCTGTCCTTAAGGGCGGAGCGCCCGATGAAGACCCACTCGGTTCGCTCGGGCATCGCGCCGCTCTTCACGAGAAGGCGGTACGCCTCGCGCATCAGGCGCTTCGCCCTATTGCGGTCGACCGCGTCGTGAAAGCTCTTCTTTGAAACGACGACGCCGGCCTGCCGGTCGGCGTCGGGTGACGAAAGACGCCACGCGACGAGGAGACGCCCCTTTATGGAACGCCCCCGGTCGAAGACACGCTTGTACTTCGCGCCGGGGAGCCGCGTGGACATTTCGCCCTGCCTTTAGACTTGCGTCAGGCGCTTGCGGCCTTTCGCACGACGGGACGCGAGAACCTTGCGTCCGCCCTTAGTCGCCTTGCGGGCGCGATAGCCGATTTTCCTTTTCCTCTTGATCTTCGAGGGCTGCCATGTCATCTTCATGATTGATTCTTCCTTTCAACTGAAATGAGTGGATATTTTACCATATTTACTCTTCGGCTTTCAAGTGGCGCAGCAATTCCTCAAAACGGTTGATCTTGACAGTGAAGCGCGAGTCGTTCAGCCGCCCAAAGCCAAAAGTGCAGAAAGCGCCCTTCACGCCTGCATTTGCCGCCGCCTGCATGTCCGTCCAGCTGTCGCCCACCATCCAGTCGTGAGACGAGAGGCGATGTCCGCCGAGACGCGACGCGCACTCCCGCAGCGACTGGGGATCCGGCTTCAGCGGCACTCCGTCGCCGCCAGCGACAATCGCGGAGCCGAAGTACCGCGTCATGCCGAACTTCTCGAGGATGAGCTTCACCGCGAAGTTGGGCTTATTCGTGTTTACGCCGAGAAGCCACCCGCGCGCTTTAAGTTCGTCGAGGGTCCTTCGCACATTCGGATAGGGAACGACCGTCTCGCAGCAGTGCTCGGCGTAGTGGCAGTGGAAGATCTCCCACAGCTCCTCGTACGGAATCTTCGCCTCGGGGATCGAATGTCCAAGGAGATGCCGTGCGCCCTGCCCGACATGCGTGATGACCGTCTCGACCGGAAGCTCGGCGAGACCGAGGTCGCGCCGCGTGTGGTTCACCGTCGCCGCGAGGTCGGCGCGAGTGTCGAAGAGCGTTCCGTCAATATCAAAGAATACTGCTGGCATATGGATTAGGAGTCAGGGGTTAGGGGTCAGGAGTCAGGGGTCAGGAGAGGCCTTTCGGGGGTGGGGCGGTGAACTCCAGCCATTCGCCGGTGCGCGGATGGCGGAAGCGAAGCGACAGCGCATGAAGGTAGAGTCGCGATGCACGCTCGCCGCCGTACTTCTCGTCGCCTATCACTGGATGGCCCGCCTCGGAAAAATGGACGCGAATCTGGTTCTTGCGACCGGTCTTGAGCTTCACCTCGACGAGCGTAGTGCCGTCGGTCGTGGAAAGCCGCCGCCATTCGGTCCGTGCGAGCTTGCCAATTCTGGCCTTAGGGTCTTTAGCGTCTTTTAGCGTCGCCTTAGGGGTTTTCCGAGTCGAGATGCCATTATCAGACCCTAATCTGACCCTAACTGACCTTACCCTGTAGCCGTCAGCATCTTCAAGAAGATAGGACTCGAAGGTTCCACTTTCCTCTTCAAGCAATCCACCGACGCGGGCGCGATACGTCTTCTCTGTAAGGCTCGCCCAGTCGGCGCGGAACTTCTCCGCGACCTCCTCGGTCTTCGCGAACATCATAACGCCGCTCGTCTCGCGGTCGAGACGGTGGACGAGCCACACGCGCTTCTTCGATTTCGCCTGCCCCTTGCGGACGTAGTCGTTCAAGAGATTTTCTGCAGTCCGCTGGCTTTCGCGCGCGAGGCGGCCGACGAGCTTCGTGTGCGTAGCGAGAAGCCCGGCGGGCTTTTCGATCACGAGGACGTCGTCGTCCTCAAAGAGGATTGGAAACGGCAGACGGTGCTTCTTCATTTCGCATCCACAGGCTGGAGCAGCCAGCGCTTGTTGTACCAGTACCAATGCTCGGGATGCGCCTTGATGCGCTCGTCAAGCATCTTCATCGCCTCTTGTGTGAGACGCACCGCCTCGGCCTTTTTGTCCTCCGCCGCAGGGTCGGGGCGAAGAGTCCCCACATGGTCGAAAACGTGCTTTCCGTTCTCGCGGCGCATGACTGCGACTACGATCGGAGAGCCGCACCTAACGGCGAACATCGCACCAGCGTGGCTCACGTTCGCCTTGCCGCCGAGGAAGTCAACCTCGACATCGGGCTGAGGAACGCGCAAGTCGGGGAGTATCGCAAACGCGCGGCCTGACTCAAGCTTCTCCTTTATCTCGACAAGCGTCTTCGCGCTACCGCGCTCGAGGACTTCTATCGCGCCATACTGCCGCTTCATCCATGCATCAATCTTCGGATTGCGCTGCTTCGCCGCGATTGAGAAGAGCGGAAGTCCGTAGGCAGCCATAGACCAAGCAGCCATATACCAGTTGCCGGAGTGCGGCACCATTATCACGACGCCCTTCCCCTCGTCGACGTATGATTGAAGCCGATCTTTGTACATCTGTCCGTCAACGACATGGCGATCCATCCACTTGCGGGTGAGGCGCGGTGCGCGTATCATCTCGACGGCAGTCTGGAGCACGTTCGCGAGCGAGCGCACAGCGATACGAAGTCGTTCAGGTTTGGTCTTCTCCGGAAACACGGACGCGATTCGCTCCATCGTCCGCGCGCGCTTGAAGCGAAGGACACGGACGGCGAAGGCGGCCGCAAACGACGCAAGCCACATCGCCACCGGATACGGAATGGCGTTGACAAGCCCGCACGCGAGCCGCAACGCCCCGTATTCGACATTGACCGCAAATCCGCTTTTCTTCGCCACTTAGAAATCCTCTTGATTGCCCTTGTGGCCAGTATTATAGCAAAAAGGCAAGCTGTCCAAGAGCGCCTGACAGCCGCGAAGCACATCGTCGTATGTCTCGTCGAAGTTACCGGTATACCACGGGTCTGCGACATCGCGATTCAACCCAGCGAAGGAGAGGAGCTTTTTCAGCTTGCCGCGGTCCTCGGGGCGGACGAGATACTCAAGGTCCGACATGTTGTAGCGATCCATCCCGACGATCAAGTCGTATTCTGACGCCTTTTCGGCAGTAAGGAGCCACGCCTCGCGCCGCGGATGCGGTATGCCCTTCTCGTCAAGTTTGACCCTCGTGCCGCGGTGCGTGTCGCAGCCGATCGCGTCTTCGTGCATCGCGGCAGACTCCACGACGACATCGGACCTCCCCGCCTTGGCGAGCAGGTCCTTCATCACGAATTCCGCCATTGGGCTACGGCAGATGTTACCATGGCAAACAAACAAAATCTTCATCACCGCAGATTATACCAAATCGCGGCCGACGGAGTAACCGGCCTGGACGGCAAGATGCCTGTCGTCGTCGAAGTCTGCACCAGGCGTTGTGAGCAGGGGCCCCGCAATTCCAGCAGACATTCCAACATAGATGCACTTTGCCGCCGTCTCGTCAGTCATGTCGCGGCGTCCACCTGCAAAGCGAAGCGGCGTAGATGGATTCACGAGCCGCAGAAGCGCGACGGAATCGACGACTCGCTCTGGGTCGAGGATGCCGCGGTCCGCGAGCGGAGTTCCCTCAATTGGATGGAGCACGTTGACAGGAATGGAATCGGGCGCGATTTCCTTGAGAGCAAAGGCAAACTCGACGAGCTGCTCGTCCGTCTCGCCCATTCCGATTATGCCGCCGCAGCAGATCTGGAAACCAAGCTTCTTCGCGGCGCGCAAGGTCTCGAGCTTGTCGGCCGGCGTGTGCGTCGTGCAGAGCGACGGGAAGAGCGACGGCGCGGTTTCGAGATTGCAGTGGACGCGCTGGAGCCCCGCCGCCTTGAGCTTTGCGAGGTCTTCTTCGGAGAGGAGCCCGAGCGAAGCGCAAAGCCCGATTTCCGGCGCCGCTTCGCGCATCGCCTTCAATGCCGCGCAGACGTTCTCGACATCCTCGTGGGAAAGCGTGCGGCCAGAGGTGACGATGCCTATCCTGTCCGCGCCGTTCGCCGCCGCCTCCTTCGCCGCCTTGACGCACGCATCGGTTCCGACCCAGCCGTACGTCTCGCAGCCGGTCTTCCAATGCGCCGACTGCGCACACCACTTGCAGTTCTCGCTACATCGCCCAGAGCGCGCGTTGATGATCGAGCAGAAGTCAAACCGCTTCTCGACGCAATTGAGCGTCGTCTCGTGCGCGCGTTCGCGAAGCTCTGCCCTGCGCTCCGGCTTCAGGAGCGCCAGCGCCTCGTCTCTTTCTATTCCATAAGACATGGCAGATATTATATCACGGTTCCCCGTACCAGCGCCAATGGGAAACATTTCCGCCCGGCAATAGGCCGCGGCTATGGCCTCGAAATGCAAAAAGTTGAAACTACCCTATTGACTAGGAGTTAGCTCCAAATAGTATAATATTCACCGTAGGGACGAAGTCTCGCAGTAACGCCGGAAGAACAAACACATGAACAGAAGAACTTTCATCAAAAGCGCGTTTGCCGGCATTGGCGTGGCAACGACGAACATCAGCGCCGGTCACACCGCGAAAGGGACAATGACGCTTCGCGAGAATCCGCATGGCAGAAAGGTGTCGCTGCTCGGCTACGGTGCAATGCGCCTGCCCACGGTAGACGGCGGACACGCCAACGCCTGGGCGCAAGATGGCTACTCGAAGTCTGGAATCGACCAGAAGACGCTCGACGCGCAGGTCAAGTACATGCTCGACCACGGCGTCAACTACTTCGACACGTCGCCGGCCTATTGCCGGGGAGAATCTGAGTCTTGCCTGGGCAAAGCCCTCGCGGCAAGCGGCTACTCGCGCGAAGACTACCTCATCGCAACGAAACTCTCAAACTTTGCGCCACAGCAGTATCCCCTCGTCAAGTGCAAGGAGATGTTCGAGAATTCGATGAAATTCCTAAAGACGGACTACATAGACAACTACCTGCTCCACGCCATTGGCAACGGCGGCTTCAAGACTTTCTCCAAGCGCTATCTCGAAAACGGTGCGCTCGACTGGTGTGCGGAGCTTCGCGCCGCCGGCCGCATACGAAACCTCGGCTTCTCCTTCCACGGCGATCCCAAGGCGTTCGAATGGTGCCTCGACAACCACGAGAAATACAAATGGGACTTCTGCCAGATACAGATGAACTACGTCGACTGGCTCCACGCGAAAGAGACTAACGACCGCAACCTCGACGCGAAGTATCTCTACGAGCGCCTGACTGCACTGAAGATACCTGTCGTCATCATGGAGCCCCTTCTCGGCGGACGCCTTGCGCGCTACAACTACGCGCTTGCGAAGGAGCTTACCCCCCTCGACCCGGAGGCATCGCTCGCCAAGTGGGCGCTTCGCTTCTGCGGAACGTATCCGAACGTCATGACGATTCTCTCAGGCATGACGCGCACCGAACACATCGAGGAAAACGTCGAGACGTTATCGCCGCTGAAGCCGTGCTCTGAAGAGGAGCTCGCCGCGCTCGAACGCGCGGCGCAGGCGCTCCTCAAGCTCAACACCATCCCGTGCAACAACTGCAACTACTGCATGCCGTGCCCCTACGGGCTCGACATCCCGGCAATCCTGACGCTCCGCAACGCTGTGCTGACTGCGAAGACCTTGCCCTCCGCGCGAGAGGTCCTCAAGATGTACGCAAAGGCCATCCCGGAGGAACTGCGACGTGCAGACCACTGCACCGGCTGCGGCAGATGCAATCCGCATTGCCCGCAGTCGATCAACATTCCGAAGGAGCTTGCGCTGATCGACGAATGGATAGATTCGCTCAAGAACGAGGAGGCCCGCCGATGAAGACGAAGAAGCTCATAAAGGCGCTTGTCGCCGCCGCCATGCTCGCCTGCGTCACCGCCGCGTTCTTTGGCTACGACACCGACCTCGCCTGCCGCATTCAGCCCGCAGCGACCATCTGGTTCCTCATCGTCCTGCTGCTGACGCCGATCGTAGGGCGACTCTTCTGCGAGTGTTTCTGTCCACTTGGAATAATCCAGTCGATAGTCAACTGGATCTTCCATCCAAAGACAAAAGTGCGCCGCGTCTGCACACGACTCCCCGAATCACACGCGCAACAGACAGTCCGCTGGACCGTCCTCGCAGTATCGGTCGTACTTGCCGCGACTGGCTTCGGCGCAATCGGCTGGCTACTGACGCCCTACTCGATCTACGGCAAGGCGCTGACGCTCTTTGCGCCCGGTGTCGTCATCTTCGCGACGGTCGTCGTTCTTGCGGCGTTTGGCAAAGGACGACTCTGGTGCAACTGGATATGCCCGGTCGGAACGCTTTTCAATCTTCTCTCCAAGAAGAGCGTATGCACCCACAAGATAGGCCCCGGCTGCGCAAACTGCAAGGCGTGCTTTTCGGATGGAGCAGGGAATGGGGAACGTATCCCCCGAGCGAAGCGAGTCGCCGAAGGCGATGCCCTAGCAGGGGTGGAAACGGGAAACGGGGAACGGGAAGCGGGAAACGGGAAAGACGGCGTGACACGCCGCGAGGCGCTCAAGGGCGTAGCCGTTCTCGCCGCGACAGAGGCCCTCGACAAGACGACTGACGGCGGCTACGCTCCAGTATCACTCCCTGGCGTTCCCGAGCGCCCCGCGGCCGTCCTGCCGCCGGGAGCCGTAGACCGCAAGGCCTTCAACGTGAAGTGCGTCGCCTGCGGACTTTGCATAACGAACTGCAAGGGCAACTGCCTCACGGCCTCTACGAACCTTAAGCGCTTCGGCCAGCCCGAGATGGACTTTAGGCGCGGCTACTGTCTCCTCGGCTGCAACTACTCCTGCGGCCATGTCTGCCCGACTGGCGCGATCAACTGGATCCCGCGCCTCGCGCGAAAGAACGTCCACATGGGCCACGCGATATGGAAGAAGGACCTGTGCATCCGCGCGACCGACGGCGTCCAGTGCACGGCATGTTCGCGCAAGTGTCCCGTCGGCGCAATACACATCGTCGAGGGCTTCCCCGTGGTGGACAAGACGGTGTGCATCGGCTGCGGCGCATGTGAACATGTCTGCCCCGCGCGTCCGATGCCGGCGATTTTCGTCAAGGGCTTCGAGCAACAGCGGCTCGTCTGGCCAATTGACGAAGGCGGACTTCTCGCAGAGATGAAGACGCTCGTCATGAGCGGCGTCTCGTGCGTCGCGGCAAAGGACGGCGTGATCGTGGCCCAGGAGACGGGCCGCGGGATTATGCCGATAATGAAGCTCCTTTCCGACGGCAAGCTCGCACATGCGCTCGTCGTGGACAAGGTAGTAGGACGCGCGGCGGCGGCAATCTGCATCGTCGGCAAGGCGAAGAAAGTCCATGCCATGATGATGAGCGCAGAGGCGGCAGCTCTTCTCAAGGCGCACGGGGTTGAGGCGAGCGCCGACAAGACCGTTCCAAAGATCTTGAACCGCGACCTCACCGACAGCTGCCCGATGGAGCAGACGGTCGACGGTATCGACGATCCCGCCGAGATGGTCAAGGCGCTCAAATCACGCCTTGGAAGATGAAGCGGCTTGAACTTTTAGAAGGAACTAACGCGGGGACAATGGCATGGGCGATACATTCGGAGAGTACTCTTGGGCGGTCAGGACGTATGAATGCGGCCCTGATGGCACGGCTACGATGGCCTCCGTCTGCAACTGGCTACAGGAGGCAGCGAGTCTCAACGCCGAGGCGCTGGCCTTTTCGAAGTCCAATTTCGAGTCTGCCGGCGAGAACATCTCGTGGGTGCTTACGCGCCTCAAGGTGAAGATGTCGCGATTCCCGAAGTGGGGCGAGACAGTCTCGATACTGACATTCCCGCGCGGCGGACGGCGTATTGTCGCGTGGCGTGACTTCGTC
Organism: uncultured bacterium; assembly: GCA_902801025.1. Lineage (GTDB taxonomy): Bacteria > Verrucomicrobiota > Kiritimatiellia > RFP12 > UBA1067 > UBA1067. Next base: position 47,064 of record CADCGZ010000046.1, read on the forward strand.
TTGTCGGGCGCGAACGGCGAGGAACTCGGACGCGCCACCAGCGAATGGATGCTCATAGACCTTTCATCCCGCAAGGTAGTCGCGATTCCGGAAGCCGTGTTTGCGGCGGCGAACACGGTCAGAGAACCTGTTTTCGGCGACGAGCCGCTGCCGAAGTTGCGCTGGGAATGTAGCGTTGCGTCCCCTGACGCACTCGTCTTCCGCGCACGACGCGGCGACATCGACTTGAACGGGCATGTCAACAACGTCCATTATGTCGAATGGCTGATGGAGGGACGCCCTGACTCGGCGTGTCCGTGCCATGAACTCGAAATCGTGTTCAAGTCAGAGACGCTTGCAGGCGAGGAGGTGCGCGTTGAATCCGTCGAGACTGAACCTGAAGTCTTCGTTCACCGCGTATACGCTCCCGACGGCCACGACCACGTCTTGGCAAGGACTGCACGATAGTCATAAAGAGCAAATATGGAGCGTAGTTTTTCAATCATCCTTCTTCGCCCTGAAATCCCGCATAACACGGGGGCGATAGGTCGGCTCTGCGTAGGGCTGGGCGTGCCGCTTCATCTCGTGAGACCTCTTGGATTCGCGCTCGATGATCGCTATATAGCCCGCGCAGGTCTCGACTACTGGCCGCATCTCGATGTGACAATTCACGACACTTGGGAAGAGTATCTTGCCGCGGCAAAACCAAAGCGACTCTTTTTCCTTTCGACGCACGGCGAGAAATCTCTTTATGAGTGCAGCTTTTCCGAAGGCGATGCGCTTGTGTTCGGCAACGAATCGTCAGGGCTACCAAAGGATTTCTACGACCGCTACAAAGGATCGCTTTTCAAGATACCGATGCCCGGCGAACACGCGCGAAGCATCAACCTTGCAAACGCCGTCTCCATAGCTGCGTACGAATGCTATAGGCAACTGGCAGGATGAGAATAGGTTTTAGCCACAAAGAACAGGAGATACAGGAGGCCAGCAGGCAAACAGTGGCAAGGAAAGCAATATAAAGAAAGGACAAAACAATGAAAAAGAACCTTGGAAAGAAGAACTGGATGTTCCCGATGCCGGTGTTGATGATCGGCACTTACGGGGAAAACGAAACGCCTGACGTGATGAACGCCGCATGGGGTGGAATCACGCTCGAAGACGAGATAACGATTTGCATCGACACCTCGCACAAGACATGGGAGAACATTGCCGCTCGCAAGGCATTTACAGTCGCTTTCGGCACCGCCGACAAGGTTGCTGCCTGCGACTACTTGGGGCTCGTCAGCGGCAACAAGACTCCCGACAAGGTCACGAAGAGCGGGCTTACAGTTACGAAAAGCAAATTCGTCGACGCGCCGGTCATCAACGAGCTCCCGCTCGTCCTTGAATGCGAGCTTGTCTCGATGAACGAGGAGAACTGCAACGTTGTCGGGAAGATCGTCAATTGCGCGGTCGATGAAGCGGCGCTTACTGACGGCAAGCCCGACGCCGCGAAGATGAAGCCGATCTGCTTTGACCCCTGCGCCCACGTCTATCGCATCATGGGCGACGCCGTCGCAACCGCATTTTCCGTCGGGAATAGGTTTGAAAAATGATAATTCGTATTCTTATCTTCATCGGCATTGTTATCTTCATATGCACTGCCATCGCGCTGTTGCCGATTGCCGTGTTGCAACTTTTCAAGGGCTCTCGATCGACGATTGGCTGGTCCTTATTTCTGATCGTCATGGCCGCATTGGGTGCCTGGACCGTTCGCGACATTAAGGCGAAAGCATGGAAATCAGACCAGCACATGCATATTCGCTGGAACGTCGACGCGTTTTCAAGCCAATACGATCGAATCGACAAGCTCGGCAACGAAGACTTGCGACGGGACTATGTCACAAACTTCTGTTGCAACGCTTGCACATTGCTGAACGTGGACATGAAGACAGCTCCAAACACTTCAAATCTCGTCGAACGCTACTATTATGACTGGGACGAGCGCATCGACAACGCCGCACGCGCCGCGTCTACGCCAGAAATCAAAAACCAAACTCAAGGGAAACAGGATAGTGGTGATTTAGAGCCTCAAAAATAGGAATTAATGAAATGCAACCAGATTTAACTGAAAAGACGCTCGCCACCGAGCGCAAGTACACAGGCAAGATCATCAGCGTTGACCTTCTCGACATCGCGTTGCCAGACGGCCGCAAGGCGAAACGCGAGGTAATACGCCACGGCAACGCCGTTGCAATCCTCGCCCGCCGCCCTGACGGAAAGTTCGTCTTTGTGAAACAATACCGCAAGGCAGCAGAAGAGGCGCTGATCGAGGTAATCGCCGGTGGACTTGAACCTGGCGAAGACCCGATAGAGGGAGCAAAGCGTGAGACGGCCGAAGAGACTGGCTACGAGGTAACTTCCATTAAGTTCCTCACGACCATCATCTGCACTCCCGGCTACTGCGAGGAACGCATACACCTCTACTTCGCGGAAATTTCCGGCACCGCCCACGCGCAAGACCAGGATCCCGACGAGAACGTCTATCCAGTCGTCCTCTCTGAAGCCGAAGTAGAGGACGGGATCCGCAACGGTACCATCTTCGACTCAAAGACGCTCTCCGCCTGGCTTTGCAGGAAGCTTGCGAGGTAGCAAACTGCAATACCGCAACATACGGAGAATTTGCAAGGAACGACACCATGAAACGCGGACTTGTACTTGAAGGCGGCGGATTGCGCGGGCTGTTTACGGCCGGCGTACTAGACGTCTTCATGGAACACGGCGTGAAATTCGACGGAATCATCGGCGTCTCGGCAGGCGCCTGCTTCGGCTGCAACTACAAGAGCGGGCAGGTCGGACGCGTGATCCGCTACAACAAGCGCTTCGCGCGCAATCCCCGCTACTGCTCGTGGTCATCGCTCTTCAAGACGGGCGATCTCTTCAACGCCGACTTCTGCTACCGCGAGCTTCCAATGGAGCTTGATGTCTTCGATGCCGCGGCATACGCGGTGAACCCAATGGAATTCCATGTCGTCGCCACTGACTGCGCGACTGGCAAACCAGCATACAAGCGGCTCGACAAGGCCGACGCACGGGCGTTCGAGTGGATTCGCGCCTCGGCCTCCATGCCGGTCGTCTCGCGGCCAGTCTCAATCGACGGCTGCGAGTACCTCGACGGCGGTCTTTCCGACGGCATCCCCCTTCGCTACTTCGAGTCGCTTGGCTACGACTTCAATGTCGTAATCACGACGCGTCCGCACGGCTACAGGAAGTTCCCCTCGTGGAAGCACCGCTTGGCAAAGCCGTTTCTCCGCCGCTACCCAGCCGTCTACAAGGCGCTCAAGACGCGGCACGAATGGTACAACGAAACGCTAAGCTACATCGATTCGCGCGTTGCCGACGGCGCGGCAATCCTGATTGCACCCGACACACCGCTCGATATATCGCGCGTCTGCCACGATCCGGACCGTATGCAAGCCGTGTACGAAGTTGGACGCAAAAAGGCACAGAAGAACATAGAAAGGATAATGCAAGATGATTGACTTCGACTACTGGTCTCCGACGTATATCGCGTTGGGCAAAGGCAAGGAATCGCGCACTGGCGAGCTGGTGCGGCGTTTCGGCGGGCACAAGGCATTGCTCCATTTCGGCGGCGGCAGCGCCGTCCGAAGCGGTCTCTTGGATCGCGTAAAGGCGTCGCTCGCGGATGCCGGCGTGGACTTCGTGGAGCTTGGCGGCGTAAAGCCGAATCCGCGCAGCTCTCTTGTCGAAAAAGGCATTGCTCTGGCAATCGCCGAGGGCGTGGACTTCATGCTCGCCGTCGGCGGCGGCAGCGTGATCGATTCCGCAAAAGCCATCGCCATTGGCGCGGCAAACGGCGGCGAGTGGCGCAAGTTCTACGTAGGGCGCGAAGTGAAGGTTCGACCCGCAATCCCGGCGGCACTGCCCGTCGGCGTGGTGCTGACAATCGCTGCCGCGGGAAGCGAGGCCTCGACGAACAGCGTCGTGAACCTCGAGCCAGAGAACCTCAAGCGAGCGGCGGGCGGCGACATACTGCGTCCGAAATTCGCGGTGATGAATCCCGAACTCACCATGAGTCTTCCGGCCTACCAGACCGCGTGTGGCATAACTGACATGTTTGCTCACCTCTGCGAGAGGTATTTCTCGCCGACAAAGGACGTCACGCTCTCGGACAATCTCTGCGAGGCGGTGATGCGGACCGTTGTCGAAGAGGGCTTGAAGGTGATGGCAAATCCGTCCGACTACCAGGCGCGGGCGAACATCATGTGGGCCGGAACCCTTGCGCACAACGACATCTGCGGCGCCGGTCGCGTCCAGGACTGGGCGAGCCACGGCATCGAGCACGAGCTGTCCGCACTCTACGACTGCGCTCATGGCGCTGGCCTCGCCGTCGTCATGCCGGCGTGGATGACGTTTGTGCACGGCGCTGACGATGCAAGATTCGCGCGCTTCGCCCGGAATGTGTTTGGCGTGGGGCTGGGTGAGAGTGACGCCAAGGCAGCGCTTGACGGCATTGCGGCGTTCCGCAACTGGCTCAAGTCGCTCGGCATGCCACTCACATTCGCGGAACTAGGCGCGCGCGAAGAGGACATCCCCCTTCTCGTCAAGACGCTCAACCTGAGCGGCAACACCCTCGGCGCATTCAGGCCGCTCGCCGAGGACGATGTCGCTGCCATCTACCGACTCTGCCTCTAAAAAAGCAAGTTCGTCAGCGCGAACTCCGCTTTTTTGCGGCTATGCCGTCGCGCTCAGCTCAGGGTGCCAGGTGAAGGCGGTGATGTTGCGCCAGCGGACGGACGTCGGCTGTCCGTCGAACGTCGAGAGGACTTCGACTCCGTCAGAGACGGCGGTGATCGAGGGCGCACGTATGAATGTCATCGTCGTGTCTGGAATCCCGTCCCACTTGCCGATTGTCGTGAAGCTGCCGAGCTGCCGCCCGTAGGCGTTGCGCTTCACCGCAACAGGGAGAACACCAAACCACTTCTCAGGTCTCGTGTCGTCACGCCGTCCGGGATCGTCGATCCTCTCAGCGAGCAGAATCAGCCCCGCGCACGTCGCGAAAACGGGAAGTCCGCCCTCGATAAGCTTCTTGATCGGATCAAAAAGCCCGAGGTCCTTGAGGAGCTTGCCCTGCACGGTCGACTCTCCTCCCGGCAGCGCCAAAAGGTCCATGCCGCGGCCAAGGTCGGCGAGCTGGCGGACCTCAAACGTATCGGCGCCTTTCTTGCGCCAATACGCCGCCATCTCGGCAAACGCCCCTTGAACTGCTAATACACCAACTCTCATTTCCCTCGCTCTTCCATGATCGTCTCGATCTCGTCGGCGTTGATGCCCACCATCGCGGGACCGAGGTTTTCGGAGAGCTTCGCGAGGAGCTTCGAGTCCTGCCAGTTCGTGACTGCCTGCACAATCGCGGCGGCGCGCTTCGCGGGATCGCCCGACTTGAAGATGCCGGAGCCCACGAAAACGCCCTCTGCGCCAAGCTCCATCATGAGCGCCGCGTCCGCAGGCGTCGCGACGCCGCCAGCCGCGAAGTTCACGACCGGGAGCTTCCCGTTCTCGTGCACGTACTTCACGAGATCGAGCGGCGCAGCAAGTTCCTTCGCCGCCTCGTAGAGCTCGTCTTCGCGGAGCGACACGATCTTGCGTATCTCGCTCTGCATCTTTCGCATGTGGCGGACTGCCTGCACGACGTCGCCCGTGCCGGGCTCGCCCTTCGTGCGGATCATCGTCGCGCCCTCGCCGATCCTGCGAAGAGCCTCGCCAAGATCGCGCGCACCGCAGACAAAAGGCACGTTGAACTTCGTCTTGTCGATGTGCCTCACGTCGTCGGCGGGAGAAAGCACCTCGGACTCGTCGATGTAGTCGATCTCTATTGCCTCGAGAATCCGCGCCTCGGCGATGTGCCCGATGCGGCACTTCGCCATCACCGGGATGGAAACTGCGTTTTGAATCCCCTTGATCATCGCGGGGTCGCTCATGCGCGACACGCCCCCGGCGGCCCTGATGTCGGCCGGAATGCGCTCAAGCGCCATCACGGCGCACGCGCCCGCTGACTCGGCGATCTTCGCCTGCTCAGGCGTCGTCACGTCCATGATAACCCCGCCCTTGAGCATCTGCGCGAGATTCCTGTTAAGTTCCTGTCTGTCGCTCATTGTGTTTTCCTCCTGTCGCATTGGATTGTAATAGTATAGCGAATCCCCCGCGCAATCGGGTAATTGGAAAACCCATCGCCGAGCAATAGGCGCTACCTATGACTATCCGCGCTTGGCTAAAGCCGGGCGAAGTCGACGTACAGCATCCTGCAGTCGTTCGGCTTCTCTGTCAATGGTTGCCAGGCAGAATCTCGTTCATGCTGCCGGTGCGGTAGCCGAGAAGATCGAGCGCGACATACGCAAAGCCAAGGTCGTTGAATGCGGCGGCTATTTCCGACGCGCGCGCGGCGAGACGCGGAATGTCGGCGGGCGGCACCTCGATCCGCGCGAGATCGCCATGCGAGCGTACGCGCAGCTGCGTGAGTCCCCATCCCGCGTCAAGAAGCCACTGTTCCGCTTTTTCCACCCGCTCGAGCCCACGGACAGTGATGCGTTCGCCGTAGGGAAAGCGCGAGGCAAGGCAGGCGAATGACGGCTTGTCGGAGGTTGGGAGTCCCATTTTGCGCGACAGTGCGCGGATTTCAGTTTTCGTCAAACCGGCTTCGTGTAGTGGGCTAACGATGCCGAGTTCCCTAATGGCGCGGCGTCCCGGACGGTAGTCGCCGTCATCGTCGATGTTCGAACCTTCAAGCACCGCCGCCAAACCATTGTCACGCGCAAAGGCAAGGAGTTTGCCGAACAACTCCTTCTTGCAGTGGTAACATCTATCAGGAGGGTTTTCCGCAAATCCCGGGATGTCCAACTCTTCGGAATCGATGACCACATGGCGAACGCCCTCTGCGCGGCAGAACGCCGTCGTCTCGTCCAGCTCGCGGTTGGGGAAGGAATGCGAACGAGCCGTGGCTGCCACCACGCGATCCCCCAGCTCCTCGTGCGCCACGCGCAGAAGGAAGGTCGAATCCACACCAGACGAGAACGCCACAACCGCGCCCCCAATGACACGTAAACGCTCGCGGAGCCGTTCCAGCTTCGCGAGCGCTTGTGTGTGTTCCTGTTGGCGTAAAGCCATGGGTACATTATATCATAATGAGCCCTTACTCGAAGAGCCAGGTCGAGAGGTAACGCTCGCCCGTGTCGGGAAGGAGCGCGACGATTGTCTTGCCGGCAAACTCAGGACGCTTCGAGAGCTCGAGGGCCGCCCAGAGGGCAGCACCGGACGAGATGCCGACGAGAAGCCCTTCCTGCGCCGCAGCTGCGCGAGCCGTCTTGCCAGCGTCATCGGCGCTGGCCTTGATGACTTCTGTGAGAAGCGAGGTGTCGAGCACCTTCGGGACGAAGCCCGCGCCGATGCCCTGGATCTTGTGGGGGCCGGGCTGTCCGCCGGAGAGGACAGGCGACGTGTCGGGTTCCACCGCAAAGAGCTTCACGTTCGGGTTCTTCTCCTTGAGGTACTTTCCAGTTCCCGTGATCGTGCCGCCCGTGCCGACGCCGCCCACGAACGCAGCGACCTCGCCATTCGTGTCCGCCCAGACTTCGGGTCCCGTCGTGCGGTAGTGGAAGTCGGGGTTCGCCGGATTCTCGAACTGCTGCAGAATCACGGCGCCAGGCGTGGAGTCGCGAAGCTCGTTTGCCTTGGCAATCGCGCCCTTCATGCCGGCCGCGCCTGGCGTGAGGACGATTTCCGCGCCGTAGGCTGCCGCGAGCTTGCGACGCTCGATCGACATCGTCTCGGGCATGGTGAGAATGAGGTGATATCCCTTCACCGCGCTGACGAGAGCGAGGCCGACGCCGGTGTTGCCGCTCGTGGGCTCGATGATCGTCGCGCCGGCTTTAAGGGCACCCGACTTCTCAGCCGCTTCCACCATCGAAAGCGCGATACGGTCCTTGACGCTTCCGCCTGGGTTGAAGTACTCGACCTTTGCGAGCACCTTGGCTCCGCCCTTGTTGAGCTTGTTGGAGATCTCGACGAGTGGCGTTCCGCCGACCTTTGCCAAAATGTTCTTTACTGTGTTGCTCATGGTGAATTTCCTTTCGTTATATTATACCAAAGTTAGGTGGTTAGGTAGTTGGGTAGTTAGGAGGGTGGGTGGGAGGCATTCCGTTCCCCGTTCCCCATTCCCCGTTCCCCTTATCAGAACTGGTACTGTACGCTGAAGACGAGGCCCGAGCCGACGCCGAGGTCCTTCGCGGAACCATGGCGGTAGAACTTGTCCTTGTCGCCAGTCTGGACATACGCTGCGACGAGCGTCAGGTTGTCGTTGACGAACCACGCGACATGGCCGTCGTAGTAGTCGTGGTTGCGGATTCCGTCTCCGACGCGCGCGCCCTGTTTGTATTCGAGGCCGATTGCGACGTTGGACGCCGGCAGCACGTCGATGTTGCCGAAGGCGACAAGGTCGTAGTCGTTGTGCCCGACGACGCCGTTCACCACCTCGTCGGTGTAGAGACGGAGTCTGGGTGATCAGCTTCGACGCGACGACGTATGCGTCGAATCCGTCGTTGTCGAGCTTGAGGGCGTCAACAGTCCGCGAGTCGGTGTACTTGTAGATTCCGCCGACGGCTATCGCCGGCACCCACGAAGTGTCGAACGCGTTCTCGTCGAGGAGGCGGAGCTTCGCGCCGATGTTGTACTTGTTGATCGACCTGTCGCCGTACTTCCTCGCGTTGACGAGTTCGTAGCCGGCCGAGAGCTCGAGGCGGCTTGCGACGGTGAACGCGGCGCCGAAGGCACCCCAGTTGATGTCTGCGTCATTGAGGTTGACGTACCATGCGCCGAACTGCGGCTTCGAGACGACGTTGTTTAGCGAGTTCGACTCGCCGCCCTCCCACGGCTGGCCCGCCGTGTATGCGAGGGGGTTGAAGGCGATGCCTCCCGCGCCCTGCAGGTTGTTTAGCGGTACGCCTCCGTAGGCGGTTCCTATTGCAACGACTGCCGCGAAAGAGAGAGCGGCTGCGATGCGGATGGACTTGCTGTTCTTGATGGTATTGTTGTTCATTGTGCGATTCCTTTCTTAAGTGGTTAGATAGTTATGTGGTTAGGTAGTTGAGTAGTTAGGTGGGTGGGAGGCATTCCGTTCCCCGTTCCCCATTCCCCGTTCCCCATTCCCCGTTCCCCTTAAGGGCGGGGGTTAAATTGCCTCCAGCGCGCGGTCGAGCTCGGCGATTATGTCGTCGACATGCTCGAGGCCGATGGAGAGGCGGATCAACTCGGGCAGGACGCCGCCCTTCCTGAGGTCCTCGTCGGAGAGCTGCGAGTGCGTCGTCGATGCAGGATGTATGACAAGCGACTTCGCGTCTCCGACGTTGGCGAGGATCGAGAAGATCTCACCGTTGAGCGCGTCCGCGAAACATCGGGCCTTCTCGGAGCCGCCCTTGACGCCGAAGACGACCATTCCGCCTGCGCCGTTCGGAAGGTACTTCTTCGCGAGTTCCGGCTGTGTAAGGGAAGGGTACTTGACCCAAGCGACCTTCGGGTGCTTCTCGAGGTGTTTTGCGACCGCGAGCGCGTTTTCGCTATGGCGCGCGATGCGGAGCGGCAGCGACTCGACGCCCTGGAGGAAGATCCACGCCGCGTCTGGCGCAAGCGTCGGGCCCTGGTTGCGGATGCCAACCGTGAGAAGGCGGATCGAAAACGCAATGGGCTTGAGCGGCTCGGGGAGGTCGTGGGCGAACCTGAGGCCGTGGTAGCCTGCGTCCGGTTCGTTGTAGAGCGCGAACTTGGGGTCGGACCAGTCGAAGCCGCCTTTTTCAACGACGACACCGCCGATGCCGGCGCCGTGCCCGCCGATCCACTTCGAAAGAGAGTGAATCACGAAGTCGGCGCCGTGGTCAAGCGCCCTCAGGAGCGGCGGCGGCGTGAATGTCGCGTCGACGACGAGCGGCAGATGGTGCCTGTGCGCGACCTCGGCGTACTTCTCGATGTCCGCGATGTCAAGGGCGGGGTTGCCGACCGCCTCGATAAAGAGAAGCCTAGTCTTCTCGTTTATCGCCGCCTCGACGGCCCCGAAGTCGTTGACAGGGGTGAAGTTCACCTTGATGCCGGCGTTCGGCAAGATCGCGTCGAACTGGCTGAACGTGCCGCCGTAGAGGTTGCTCGCCGCGACAATCTCGTCGCCAGCGCGGGCAATGTTGGTAATGGTGAAGAAGATCGCCGCCGTGCCGGAGGAGAGCGTCTGCGCCGCCGCGCCGCCCTCGAGCGCCGCGATGCGCTTGGCGAGGACGTCGTTCGTCGGGTTCATGAGACGAGCATAGATGTTGCCGAGTTCCCTGAGGCCGAAGAGGTCGGCACCGTGCTTGGAGTCGCGGAAGTTATAGGCGGTCGTCCTGTAGACCGGAACGGCCCTTGCGTTCGTGGCGGGGTCGCCGAAGGTCGGCTGTCCTGCGTGGACGGCCAGCGTTTCAATGTGGAATTTCCTGTCGCTCATGTTGAATTCTCCTTTCCTGCGTTTGAACGCGGCTATTGTAGCATTTGACATGCCCATTGCATAATTGGAAATAATTTATTTAGTCCATAGCCTATTCCTATATTCAGAAAATTGTGCTACAATACTCGCGCCATGACACTACAGCAACTCAGATACGTAGACCAGGTGGCGACCGTCGGCTCGATCAGTGAGGCGGCTCGCAAGCTCTTCGTCTCGCAGCCCACGCTCACGGAAGCGGTGCGCACTCTTGAGGAAGAGCTTCGCATCGCGATCTTCAACCGCTCCGCGAAAGGCGTGACGGTCACGCGCGAGGGCGAGGAGTTCCTCGCATCGGCGCGGCAGATTCTCGACGACGCCGGGCGAATCCAGGAGAAGTACACGGGCAAGGCGGTGCGGCGTCCGCAGTTCGCGGTCTCGTGCCAGCACTACGCCTTCGCGGTCGAGGCGTTCATGGAAGTCGTAAGGGAATGTGGCGCAGAAAGCTACGACTTCACGCTGCGCGAGACCGTGACGAGCGAAATCATCGACGACGTCGCCCGGAACAGAAGCGAGATCGGCATATTGTATCTCTCGCGGCGCAACGAACGGGCGCTCATGAAGATCCTCAAAAAGGAAGACCTCTCCTTCGAGGAGCTCCTGACCGCGAAGCCGCACGTCTTCATCGGGAAGAACCACCCGCTCGCAAAGAAGAAGTCCATCTCGCCTGGCGAACTCGACGACTACCCGTACCTCTCCTACGAGCAGGGCGTCGAGAACGCGTTGTACTTCGCCGAGGAGGTCATGCCCGCGATAGACCGCAAAAAGAACATACGCGTGCGCGACCGCGCAACGATGACAAAGTTGATGCTGGGGCTGAACGGCTACACGGTTTCGTCTGGCGCGAGAAGCAAGATGTACGCAAACGACATAGTCGCGGTACCGCTCAAGCTTGACGATTTCATTCGCATAGGGCTTGTGCGCCGTTCTGGGATTTCTCTTTCGACCGCAGGCGAGATATTCGTCAGCAATATCCGCCTAAAAGCATCCGTCGCATCAAATAAGCATTGACAGTGCATTAAATCAAAGATACACGGCTGTTTCTCTGCGACTCTGTATCTTTGTGTCTATGTGTTAAATTCCTCCCTTCGCTGTAACATTCTGTCGCACGAAGCGACAGCGTGTCTCACTTCTTGGCGTGTTGCCGAGGATTTCACGTTTGGCACGGGCGGTGCAATATTGTGGGCGTCCGCGCAAAATGGCGCAGACAAAAGATTTGAAAGGAGAAAGAAAAATGAACACGATAATGAACATTGATCCGTGGGGATTCCTGGACGATCTGCTCGGCGTACCGAGCCGCACGTTCCAGGCGATGAGGGCGCGTGCAGCAGGGCGCTTCCCGCCCGTGAACGTGTTCCTCGACGACAACGCGGTTCTGCTCGACCTGCAGCTGCCGGGGAAAACCGCAAAGGACGTGACGCTCACGCTCGAACCGCAGGCAGTCGTGATCGCCGACAAGCCGGTGGCCGAGGAAGGCAAAGAGGTGCAGCCCGCATGGAGCCGCCGCCTCGACCTGCCCTTCCGCGTCAACGCCGACAAGGCCAACGCAAAGTTCACCGACGGCATACTCCGCATCGAGCTGCCGAAGGCCGAGAAGGAAGGCGTCAAGCACATCGCGATCCAGTAAGGACCGCACAAAAAAGAAAGGAGATTTAAAATGAACACCGAAGAGAAATTCACCGTTCCGTCCACGCAGTTTGTGGAGAATCCCGAGGGCTACGTGCTGAAGGCGTCGCTGCCTGGAATCGCAAAGGAGGACACGGAGCTTCACGTAGAGGGAAGGACGCTCGTCCTGAAGGCGAAGAGCCACTACCAGAATCCGGCCGGCTTCCGCCAGGTGGCCGCCGAGTTCGAGCACGAGAGCTACGCGATGAGCGCAGACCTCCCCGAAATGGCAGACGTGGGAACGCTGACGGCAAAGCTCGAAAACGGGCTTCTCACCGTGACGATCAAGAAGCGTCCCGAGACGCAGCCGAA
>CADCGZ010000047.1 GCA_902801025.1 uncultured bacterium
GCGGCGTTGACGGAAAGCTACATCAAGCGTCTTCACGCGCAGCTCAAGAGCGGCACGAGCGATTCGCGCAAGGCGTGGTTTGCCGTCGGCGAATACAAGAAGCTCGACAATGTGGTGGGCGAACGCGAGACTTGTCCCGCGAGCGAGGTGCCGCGCAAGATGGCGGCGCTTGTCAGGGGATATGCGGCGAGCGGAAAGACACTGGAGGACATCATCGACTTCCATGTGAAGTTCGAGGCGATACATCCGTTCCAGGACGGCAATGGACGCGTCGGGCGGCTTTTGATGCTGAAGGAGTGCCTGAAGAACGGCATCATGCCGTTTGTCATTGCCGAGGGGCTGAGAAAATTTTATTACCTCGGACTCGACGAATGGCGGCAGAACCGCCGCGCTCGGCTGATGGATGTCTGCCTCACTGGACAAGATGTGTTCAAGACGACCACGGCAAATCTGACAAACCTCAAAAAGGAGAATAGATGACAATGGCGATAATGGCGGCGACGGTGTGGTTTATCCCCGGGTGGCTCCGCACGGCGGAACCGCACGAGGGGATTATGGAGTGCGTCTCGAACGCCTTCCCCGAGGCGAGCGTCGAGTTCAAGGCGTGGGACGGCGACAATCTCGTGTGGCCGCTTTCGGTCGACTCGGCGGACAAGGAATCGTGGCGCTTCGCGTTCGAGGTCGCGATGATGCCGCCAGAAGTACGCACGAACCTGACGCTCGTCGGCCATTCGCTCGGCGGGCGCATCACCGCGCGCGTCCTCGCACGGCTTGCCGAGAACGGGCTCAAAGTGAAGCAGGCGATCTTGATGGGCGCGGCGATTCCTGCGACCGATCCCGATCTCGTGAAGATGGGTCTTGCGACGGAACTCCCCGTCCTCCGCGGTCGCGTTCGGCGCAAACGGCACGCCGACCCCCTGCGCGAATGTCGTCGAGTGCGTGACGCCGACGAACATCACGAGTGAGGTCGATATCGGTGGGATCTGGGCGAAGAAGGTGATCAAGGACATCGCCAACCATCACGAAAAGTTCTACTTGGAGTATGCCCGTCGCATCCTCGGCGGCGAGGAGCCGTCTGGCAAGGTCATGGTGCCGCAGGGCTTTCCCGGGGTCGAAGGACATGTGATGGATTCCGAGATCTGGTGGACGGTGCTCGATTCGTCTGGCGGCTGGAAGCTTGAGAAGAACAAGGTAACCGGACACTGCCGCATCATCGACCCAGACAAGCTTCGCAAGGCGTGGGGCCGCGAGGCCGAAATGCGCTCGGCGTTCGAAAAGGTGAAACAACAATTGAAGTAATACAAAAGGAGGTAAAATGATGGACGGAATAATACTTGCTGCGCTCGCTCTCTTGAGTGTGCCGGTTTTGCTTATCGTAATACTCGTGAAGGTCTGCGGACTTGAGAACCAGGTCGCCACGCTTATGAAAAAGTTCAACGCGGCAAATCCGCCGCGTCCTGCGGGTGTTCCCGTCGTGAGTTCTAAGAACAACTTAGACAACAAAGGACAACATGCTGCGGATGTCGTGTCAAAAGACACGACAGTTCCCGCGGGCGAGTTAGCCCGCGCACCGCAAAAAGTTGTTCCAAGTTGTTTCGAACCGCCGCCTGTCGTCAAATCTCCTGCGCCTGCAGTCCCGGGCGCGCCAAAGTACGAACCGACGGCGTTCGACATGTTCTGGATGCGAATCGAGGACTGGTTCGCCGTTCGCGGCGACTTCGCTCCGAAGGGAATGACCCACGAGTTCGCCTTTGCGACTCGCTGGCTCATCCGCGTTGGCGCAGTGCTTATCATCGGCGCGATCATCTACTTCGTGAAGCTGTCGATCGACCGTGGCTGGATGGGTCCGACAGGGCGTGTCGCCGCTACTCTCTTCTGGGGCATGGTCGGCTGTGTCGGCGGCTCGTGGCTCGTCAAGAAGGGGAGATATTCACTCATTGGACACGCCGTATCAGCGCTTGGCGTCGTCGCCCTCTATCTTGGCTTCGGGCTCGGCCACCGCTTCTTCGACCCGCCGGTCATCGCCTCGCCAGTCTTCGCGTTCGCCGCGCTCGCCGGCGTTACGCTCTTCGCAGGAGTTATGGCCGTCTATCTCCGCTCGCCGCACATCGCGGTGATGGGGCTTGTCGGCGGCTATCTCGTACCGGTCATCGCAGGGCGCGAAAGCGGATTTCCGCTTGGACTTGATCTCTACCTTCTCGTTCTCAACCTCGGCGCGTTCTATGTCTCGCGCAAGTGCCTTTGGTCGGCTCTCGACTTCCTCGCGTCGATGCTGGCCGTCCTGATGTGCTTTTTCTGGAGCGCTTCCCACCCGAACAGCGGCGGACAGTCTGCGGTGCTCGTGAACCTCGCGTTCCTCTCGGTTGTCCACGCGCTCTATATGACTGGCGTCATCGTCGGGGCCAAGGCGCGCGGCAAGGTCGGCAACGCAGTCGCGTGGTCAGGACTCTGCATCAACGCAGTCGCCTACTTCGCGTGGCTCGCCGCAGTCTTCCGCGAATCGTTCTCCAGCAACTACGCAGGGCTTATACTGCTCGCTCTCGTCGCCGCGTATCTCGCCGTCGCGACACTTGCGATTCGCCGCGGCTGGGCCGATCGCGCCACGGTGAACATTCTTCTCGTGTTCGCGCTCGTCTTCCTCGCAATCGTGCCGCTTCTTCTCTTCGACCATCCGTGGTGCATCGTCTCGTGGGCGGCACTTGCCGTCGCCGCTTCCGAGGCCGAGGCGCGCAGCGGAGAACGCATACTTGGCGTCCTCTCCTATCTGCTTCTCGCCGTCGCCGCGCTCGGTGGGCTCTTCTACTACGCGCCGCTCGCCTATTGCGAACGGCCGGTCTACAAGCTGACTGAGCTGACGGCGGACGCGTATTTCAAGGAGCTCGTCCTGCGGCTCGTTCGCCTCTGGTCGCTTCCTGTGGCGGCGGCGCTTATTGCGCGGCGCGTGAAGGTGGGTGCTCTCGCCGTTGCCGCGCTGATAGTCGCGTTCCTCTTCTTCACCGGCGAGGCGCGGATATTCGGCTATGTATTCCTGCCGGCGCTCAAGACGGGCACCGTTTCCGTCGCGTGGCTTCTCGCCGCGTTCGCGGGGCTCTGGGCCGGCATCGCCCGCCGCAGTCGCGCGACGCGCATCACGGCGCTCTCGCTTCTCGGCGTCTCGGTCGTGAAGGTCCTTCTGATGGACACGGCGCGGCTTGCGACGCCGGCGCGCGTCGGCGTGTTTGCCCTCGCAGGCGTCCTGCTCATCATCGGTGCGTTCCTCTACATGAAGTTCAAAGAAAGGTTTGAAGACCATGCATAAGTCAATTCTCCTCGCTATCCTTCCGCTCGCCGTTTTTGCTGCGAAGGAACCTCAGTCCTGGTCGTTGACAGGTGTTGTCACTGAAGAGTGCGCTGTCGCCGTCAACTGCCATCCGATGCTCTACGCGGCGGCGACGCAGGGCCGAGAAGACGCCATCAAGAGCGAACTACGCGTCCGCGACTCGAAGGGGCACGACATCCCATATGCCTTCCGCGCCGCGAAGACGCGCGTTGTCGACGAAGTGAAGGAGTGGCGCGAGCTCAAGATAACGCGTGTCACGGAGGCGGACGGACGGCTCGTCGTCGACGCCGAGTTTCCGGCTGGCTCATCGAACCCCGAGCGCTTTCTCGCGCTCAAGGTCGCGACGCCCTTGACCGATTTCGAGCAGTCCGTCGAAGTGTCGTCCGAGGGCGTGCCGCTCGCGAGCGGAGTCCTCTGCGACTACCGCAAGTTCGCAGACCTTCGCGTAACCGAGATGCCGCTCGAGGCGTCGTATCGCCGCACGCTGACCGTCACATTCGCAAAGCCGACGAGCGAGGCGGCGGCTGCGGCGTTCGAGAGGACGATCCGCGAGAACGGAGAGGGGAAGCTCGAGGCGAAGAGCGTCCGGGAGTCGGTCGTGAACCGTCCGTTCCGCATCGACTCCCTGTCCGTCGCCGTTCCGAGGACGCGTGTGCGATTTGAGACGGCGCCGCCGATGGAAGTCTTGACTGCCTGCACGGTGGAGACGGACGCGAAGGCGAAGAAGACTGTGCTCGAGACCTCGGTGTTCGGACTTCCAGTGACGGCTATTGCCGTCAACGCGACCGACCGCAACTTCTCGCGCAAGGTCGCTGTATTCCGCCGCATGGACGGGCGCTGGCATCCGCTAACCTCTGGCCGTATCAGCGCCGTCAACCTGCCGGGCGAGAAGAAGAGCAACCTTGAAATCGCCTTCGGACGCGAAGTGCGCGAAACGGCGCTTCGCGTCGAGATCGAGAACGACGACAATCCGCCGCTTACTCTTGAGACGACTTCGGACGCAGGCGTCGAGGGGTTTCCCGTGACGCTCAAGGTGACGCAGTACGACATCGTCTTTGTCGCTACCCCCGGCGAGAAGTATTCGCTCGTCGTCGAGCCAGGTGCGGATCGCCCGCGCTACGACGAGGCGATTCTCGGCTACATCGACCGCGTGCAGGATCCGGTGCGGTTCGAGATCAAGCTCCCGCTCTACGACGGTGACGACGTGCTGAACGGCGAGAACGGCCCGACGGCAATCTGGCTCACGACGCCCTTTGATGTGATACCGTTCATCTCGGTAATCGTCTTTGTCGCGCTTGGCCTCATCTGCATCTGGCTTATCAAGTCGACAAACCCGCCGAAGCAGGAGTCGTAGACAGTTGGATAAAAAGCATAAAAGGCAATACAATGAACAAGGACACAATTCGAATAATCTCCATTTCGCTTTTTTTCGCGTTTGCCGCCGAGCCCGTCTTCGCGGCGTGGACGGTCGACGCCGATAATAGCGCCATTCACGACGGAGAGATCGAGATCACGATCGGACCAGATGCTGCGCATGATGGCGGCATCGTGTTAAAGAAGGTGCGCCAGGCGCCAAAGGGCGACTGGACTCTTGATTCGCTCCCGCGCATTGAGGCAGACACGGGGCTTCGTCCCACGGCGATTGACGGCAGCTTCGTGGCGTGGAATAGCGGGTTGCGTTCCTTTGCGCTCCCTGACACTGTCCGATCAATTGGACGCGCCGCGTTCTTCGCGTGCGAGAACGCGACGAACACCCTCGCCCTCCCGTCGAATCTTGAGACTCTTGGTCGTGCGGCTTTCATGGGTTGCAAGAATCTTCGCGGCAACCTTGTGATTCCGGCGGGCGTGCGTGTCATCGAGATGGAGACGTTCTATGGATGCTCAGGTCTGACGGGTCTTGCTTTCGCGCAAGGTTCGCGTCTGAAGCATATCGATACTCTCGCGTTCAAGCGGTGTGGCGGCTTGCGCGGCACGGTGGACTTCTCTCCGTGCGAGGAGTTGGAGCGGATCGACCCTGAGGCGTTCGTCGGATGCGGACCGGAGCGCACTGTCTTCGGCGAGCCGTTCAAGCGCCGTGTTGCGGATTCGCTCCGCGCGGCTGATGCGACGAACGGCTATCCGCGCGCATCGACCGACTGGCTCGCGGGCTCGTTTGGGATCGGCGTTCACTGGACGACATGGACCACAGACCAGGACGGACAGCGTGGCGACTTCGACAAGGCCGTAGACGCGTTCGATGTGCCGCGCTTCGTCGCGCAGCTCAAGGAGGCCGGCGCGCGGCATATCATCTTCACTTCCTCGTGGGCCGAGCAGCATCCTCCCGCGCCATGCTCCGCGCTCGACCGCATACTTCCCGGCCGTACGACGAAACGCAACCTGCTTCGCGAGATTGCCGACGCTCTTGCCGCGGAGGGGATTCGCACGATCCTCTACTACAACCACGGTTGCAACGGCGAGGACCCTGAGTGGATGAAGGCAGTGGGCTACGCGGAAGGGCGGCTTGGGGAGTTCGGCTCGAACATCGTCTCGATTGTGCGCGATCTCTCGCTTTCCGCCGGGCCAAATGTGGCGGGATGGTGGTTTGACAGCCCAGGTGCCGTCTCCGACGCTGGCCCGCATCGCGTCGCGTCGGTACGGATCGGCGACTACAAGTTTCCCTTTCGCGAGCTTGCGCTGGCGGCCAAGGCGGGTAACCGCGACACGCTCGTCTCCGTAAACTCTCAGGGCGGAACTTTCGTTTACACGCCCTGCCAGGAGTATTTCAGCGGCGAGGAGCTTGTAGACTTTCCGCTCTGTGGCCGCACGAACGCGCAGGGCATGCAGATGCACCTCTGGCTTACGATGGACAACCGCGACTGGGTTCACCGCGGCAGCGGCTTCGCAAAGATGCGCTTTTCGGACGACTACCTCCGCGCCTGGCTCGCGCGCCACCTCTCCGACGGTTGCGCCGTCACGCTCAATGTTGATGTCGACCGATCCGGCTTGCTGAACCCCACCGCCATCGAGCAACTCAAGCGTTGTATCCCCGTAGCCCGATAGCTTTTGGTAAAATGTTCTTGCCTTGAAAAACATCAAGTCCAGCGCAATTTCGTGTGAGGCATCGGTTTCGGATGTCATTTCCGAGTTGGGGAGCGGGAGCCGCGTCCTGCTGCTCCTTCGCCATTCAGAGCGCCCGAAAATCGGCTACGAGGACAAGACTTTCGGCGCGTCGCTGCCGCTGACGGAGAACGGAAGGCGGCTGTGCGTCGAGTTCGGGCGGATGCTGGCGGGCGCGACGCCGAGCGTCGAGTTCCGAGCAAGTCCGCTTTTGCGCACGGTCATGACGGCCGAACTTGTCGCCGAGGGCATGGGGCTCGCGGGCGCAGAAGTCGTCCGCGATGCGCGCGTCGGCAATGGGTCGGCATACGTTGCGTCCGAGCTCGAGGTCTGGCGGCTTTTCCGCGATGGGTCTTTTTTCCAGCGGATGGGCGAGTACATGCAAGCAGGCGAGCAGCGCGGGTTCAATCCTCTCGAGCAGGCGACCGACGCCTTTGAGGAGTATGCGCTGTCGGTGTTTTCGGCGCAACTCGGCGTTTTCGCTACGCACGACGTCTATGTGGCGGCTTTTCTTCACGCACGCGGCGTCAAGACCGACTTCAATCCCGACAACTGGCCGCGGTTCCTCGACTCCGCGGCAATCGTGCTACGTCCGGACGGCGAACGCCGGTATATGCTCGTCCGCGCCGGGCTTTCCGACCTCGTCTGCGGAGTGTTGGGGGAAGGGCACAAACGAGATTGCTGCAAGGGAGCGGAAACGTGAGACATTGCCTGTTTGTCCTTTTGTCCTGCACACTCGCGCTTCCCGCGCTCGCCGCGAATATGATGCAGGGCGGCGACTTCGAGAAGTGGAACGATGCGAAGGGGCAGCCCGACGGCGCGGACTGGCGGTGGGGATTTTCCCAGAAGGGCACCAATGGCTTTGCGGTGTGCGAGCTTTCTGCTGCGGAGCGACATGGCGGGGAAAGGAGCCTGCATCTTAAAGACGCGAACAGCGGGCATCTCAACCATACCATGTGGTACCAGTTCTCCCCAGGCGAGCTTAAAAAGATGGCAGGCAAGACGGTCCGCGCCTCGGCCTGGATCAAGCAAGTCTCCGCGTCGAACCCGCCATCGGTCGGTATTGCGCTTTCGGCGACCGACGAGGATGGGAAGAAGCTGGAGCGGCACAACGGCATCGGCGTGCCGGGCGCGACGGACTGGGCGAACGTGCAGGTCAAGCTGAAGATGCCGGAGCGGGTAAAGTCCGCACGGCTGCGGTTCGACTGCGCCAACGGCTTCGGGCACACGGGCGAGATGTATGTGGACGACGTGGTCGTGTCGGACGATCCCGCCGACCATCCGGCGCTCTCGCCGCACCAGCCGTCGGAAGATCCCCTTCACGCGTTTGCACTTCCCGATCCGGACGACACGCCCGAGGAGGCGGCGTATCGCAGGGGCTGGCGCGAGGAGCCGCCGAAGGAGGAGGACGGACGCGACCGCCCCGAGATCAGGAACGGCACGTGGTATTCCGGCGGCGCACCCGAGTTTTATCTCGGCGTGTGGCTCTACAACTCCGACAAGCAGTGGGGACCGGGCTGCAATCCGCTTGGCATAGACCACCCTGCCTACAAAGAGCCCCCGGGGAAGGAGCTCTTCGAGAGGATCGGCTTCAATTCCTCCCAGATTTCGAGCGCACATGGCGCGATTGGCGCGGTGGTGCGCGGCTTCCCCCTCGTGCGCAGGCAGCAGAAGCGGCAAAAGGACTGGAAGGACGAGGATGCCGACATCGCGCGGTTCTTCGGCAGGTTCGGCGACATGCCGATGGTGATGGACTTCGCCTTCGGCTACAGCGGACGGTACGGAAATGACAAGTCGCTCTTCGCGCAGCGCAAGGCGGGCAGCGTCTGGCATGAGTTCGTGCCGTTCTGCCCCCACTGCCCCGAGGGCTGGCGCTACTACCGCGACTACTTCCTCGGCGGGACGCGCGCCGCGATGCGCGGCGGCTGCAACGTGTTCCTCTACGAGCTGTTCAACGAGGCGGCCTGGAACGACATGTGCCGCTATGGCGTGCTGCGCTTTGCCGCTGAGATGGAGGCCAGGTACCGCGACATCACCGCGGCGAACGCGGCGTGGGGCGCCGACTTCGACAGCTTTGCGGAAGTCGCCTGCCAGTCGGACCTGAAGCAGTTCAGGGGGCTGTGGTACGACTGGTGCCGCTTCTCCTCCAGGCTCTACTGCGAACTCCTGCGCCGCGGCATCGAGACGGTGCGGTCGGCCGACCGCCGGAGCCGCGTTTACTTCACCGAGCAGGAATCCGGCACGCCGTCGGTCCACCGCGGCATGGACTACCGCGACATCGCCGAGACGCTCGACGTCCTTGCGATCGAGGGCGGCTGGCAGTATGGCTTCAAGACGGACTTCACCGCCAAAAGCGAGATGGAGGCGGTCGTGGCGACCTCGAAGTCGCGCCATTTCTTCAACTGCGACTTCTATCAGGCGCTCGTGAAGGGAAGGAAGCCCGTCGTGAACGACGAGCACTATTGCACGCGCTTCGAGGACGGCAGGCGCGTTCCGTCGCATCGCGCGGACTACATCACGTCGATGTGGCTCGAAGTCATGCACGGCGTCTCGGGGAGCTTCGTGTATGTGTGGGACAAGCGCTACTGGGAGGCGAAGACCCCCGAGAAGGCGTATGCCAACGTGGTGAACCCGTCCTACAAGTCGTCGTCGCTTCTCAATCCCTACAACGTTAAGCCCGAGGACCTCTGCGCCTTCAAGATGTTCCGCGGCGAGCTCGAGCCCTACAAGGACAGGATCCTGCCGTTCCCCCGCACGAAGCCGGCGACCGTCGCGGTCTACTACTCGAAGGCGGCGGAAACCCACCGCGACTCGCTCCCCGACCGCAAGGGGGCACTGGGCGTTTCCGACTGGTATGCGACGATCCTGCACGCAAACTTCCCGTGCAAGGTCGTGTTCGACGACGACATCGCCTCGCTCGGTCCCGAGGTCGAGGCGCTTGTCATCCCGTGCGCCGAGTGCAACCCGCCGTCTGTCGCCGTCGCGGCCCGTGCGTTTCAGGCGCGTGGAGGGCTCGTCGTGGCAGACGAGAGGTCCTTCCTCTTCGACGAGTACATGAAAGACGTGCCGCCCGAGACGGCTTTCACGCGGGTGAAGGATCCGGGAGAGGCGGTCGCGAAGCTCCTCGCCGTCGGCGTGAGGCGCTATGCGGTGCTGGAGCCGGCCGACGGCGGCGGGCCCGTGGCCGCTTCCGACGCGCAGGTCGTGGACAGGGGCGACTTCAAGCTCGTGTGTTGCGCCGCGATGCAGGAGCGCGTGCCGCGCCGCGTGAAACTGCGCCTCTTGAACCTCTCGCCCGCCTCTGGCTCGCTCTATGTCCGCGATGTCGCGGGAAAGCGCCTCGTCCGCAACGGCAACGGCGACACCTGGACCCCTGACGCGCTCGCGGAGGGGATTCCGCTCGAACTTCCGCCGCAGGAGCGCGTAGTCCTCTCCCTTGCCGTCGACTCCCGGGACCTGTGAGGCGCCCCGCGCCCCCTTGACCTCGCCTGCGATTTTTAGGATAATACCATACATGGCAGACAAGATCAGTTTTGAGCCTCCTCGCGGGATGCGCGACTTCTATCCCGAGGACATGGCGTGGCGCAATCGCGTGTTCGACGCGTTTCGCGCCGCGGGCGAGGCGGCGGGCTTCCGCCAGTATGACGCGTGCGTCGTGGAGAGCTACGAGCTTCTTGCGCGCAAGGCGGGCGAGGAGGTCGGCGAGCAGATATACCACTTTCTCGACAAGTCCGAGCGCCATCTCGCCCTTCGCGCCGAGATGACGCCGACGCTTGCGCGAATGGTCGCGCAGCGCCAGAAGGAGCTTTCCTTCCCGCTCAAGTGGACGACGATCGCGCAGTGCTTCCGCTACGAGCGCATGACGAAGGGCCGCAAGCGCGAGCACTACCAGTGGAACCTCGACATCATAGGAGAGGACTCCGTGCTCGCCGAGGTCGAGGTCATTGGCGCCGCCTGCGACGCGCTCAGGCGCATGGGGCTTTCGTCCTCCGACTTCAAGGTGCACGTCTCGTCCCGGAAGTTTCTCGGCGAGCTTCTCTCGCAGAGCGGAATCGCCGCGGAGAGGCACGCCCAGGTGTTCCTCGCGCTCGACAAGCGCGGCAAGATGCCCGACGCCGAGATCGCCGCGATGCTGAAGGACGGCGGGCT
This sequence comes from uncultured bacterium, assembly GCA_902801025.1. Lineage (GTDB taxonomy): Bacteria > Verrucomicrobiota > Kiritimatiellia > RFP12 > UBA1067 > UBA1067. The sequence goes on from CADCGZ010000047.1 coordinate 10,565, forward strand.
TTCGGACGCCGAGATCGAGGCGACCTTCGCCATCATGGAGACGAAGGACTATTCCGCGTGCCCAGAGCTCGTCGAGCTTTTCCGGCTTGCGGAGATCGCCGGCTTCGCGGACTGCCTTGAATTCGACATTTCCGTGATTCGCGGGCTCAGCTACTACACCGGCGTCGTCTTCGAGTGCTTTGACGCGAAGGGCGAGTTCCGCGCGATTTTCGGCGGCGGCAGATACGACAACCTCCTCACAACGATCGGCGGCGAGCCAGCCACGGCGGTTGGCCTCGGGTTCGGCGACGTCGTCGTTACCGAGCTCCTGAAGGCGCGTCTGGGCGAGGACGCCGCGGCCGCAAGGAAGGGCATCGCCGTCGGCTTCATGTTCCCCGAGCAGCGCGATGCCGCCGTTGCCTTCGCGGCAAAGCTCCGCAAGGACGGCGAAAGCGTGGACCTGTCGCTCAGGAGCCAGAAGCCGAAGAAGTTCTTTTCGCATGCGGCCGAGTCCGGCGCCGCCGAGGCCGCGTTCCTCGGGCCGGACGATGTTGCGCGCGGCACCGTGCGCGTGAAGGATCTTTCGACGCGCGAAGAAAAGGAGGTTCCTCTCGCGCCATGAAGAAGGGACTTTTGACGGCGCTATGCGCATTCTCGCTCGTCTGCGCCTCGGCGGCGGCGGACAAGTCGTCCGAGGCGATAGTTACGCTTCTCAACTCGCGCGCGTCCGGCAGCCGCAGCGAGTTCAGGGAGGCCGCGAAGATTGTCGCAGCGTCCGCGAAGGAGGGGCGCCCGCTGCAGCAGTTCGTCATCGCGCTCGTCGCCAACGACAAGGACCTTCCGCGCAAGCTTCGCCTCAAGCCCGAGACGCGCAGGGAGTATCTCGACCAGGCGAGGGACAAGATACGCCGTCTCGCGGAGGAGAAGAACAACGCGCTCGCCTGGTATCTCCTTTCGCTCGAGAAGAACGACATGTCGTTCCTGAAGCGCGCGGCCGACGGCGACAACGTGCAGGCGCTTAACGCGTGGGGCACCATCACGCTTACGAGCGCGCTCAGGAATCCGTCGATGGAGACGAACGAAGTCGCGCGCACGCTCGTGAAGTGCTTCGGGCTTTTCAAGAAGGCGGCAGACAAGGGCGATGCGAACGGGCTCTACAACCTCGGCATGTGCTACATGCAGGGCTACGGCTGCGTGCCGGACGAGGACCTTGCCTACAAATGCTTCCGCACCAGCGCGGAGGCGGGCCATCCCGAGGCGATAAACAACATCGGGGGGTTCTACCGCGACGGCATTGTCGTCAGGGCCAATCCCGAGACCGCGGCAAAGTGGTTTTCAAGGAGCGCCGAGCTAGGCAACGCCTACGGCATGCTTAACTACGCCCTCGCGCTGCAGCGCGGCGAGGGGGTGGAGAAGGACGTCGCGAAGGCGATCGAACTCCTGAAGGAAGCCGCTGAGCTCGGCAACGCCGAGGCGATGAACGCCTACGGCATGTGCTTCTACTCGGGCGACGGCGTCGCGAAGGACGCGGCGGAGGCGGTGAAGTGGTATCGCGCTTCCGCGGCACGCGGCTTCGCGCCTGCGATGGACAACCTCTCTTCGTGCTACAACCTCGGCGTCGGCGTCAGGAAGGACGAGAAGGAAGGCCTCGCTTGGAAGGTCCGCGGCATGGCCGCGCGCGGCGACCGCAACGCCGCGGCCTGGCTCCGGCAGAACGGCTATTGATCCGGAACATGAAGATCTTGATGATAGGCGACGTCGTCGGCAGTCCCGGCAGGCGGATTCTCGCGAAGGAGCTCAAGCGCCTCAGGCGCGAGCTTTCCCTTGCCGCCGTCGTCGTGAACGCCGAGAACTGCGCGGCGGGCTCGGGCCTTACCGCGGCGCTCGCGAAGGAGATTCTCGATTCCGGCGCCGATGCGATCACGCTAGGCGACCACACCTGGGGGCAGAAGGAGTTTGCCGGGCAGGTCGGCTCCCTTGAGCGCGTCGTAAGACCTGCGAACTTCGCGCCCGAATGTCCTGGCCGCGGATGGACGCTCGTAACCGCGCCGACGTTCCAGTTTGCCGTCGTCAACGTGCAGGGGCGTGTCTTCATGCAGGCCGTCGACTGTCCGTTCAAGGCGATCGACCGAGTCCTCGCCGAGATTCCGAAGAACGTTTCCGTGTTCGTCGACTTCCACGCCGAGGCGACGAGCGAGAAGATGACGATGGCGCACTATGTCGATGGACGCGTGACGGCGATAGTCGGCACGCACACGCACGTCCAGACATCGGACGCGCGGCTTTTGCCGAACGGGACTGCCTATATCACCGACCTTGGGATGACCGGCCCCTACATCTCGTCGATAGGGCGGGACTTGAAGCCCGTCACGAAGAAGTTTGTCACTGGGATACCCGCTCGTTTCGAAGTCGCGGAAGGCCCGTGCGTTCTCGAGGGCGCGGTAATCGATTTCGACCCGGCGACGAAGAAAGCCGCGTCGATAGAGTCGTTCAGGATCCGCGAGTGAGATGGGCGGACTTGTCGAGAACCTGAAGCGCCGAGCGGAGATATTTCGCGCCGTCCGCGCGTTCTTCGACGATCGCGGCTTTACTGAAGTATCGACGCCTGTCCTGATTTCTGCGCCCGCGCCTGAGCCGCACATCGATTGTCCGCCATGCGGGAAGGGGTTCCTGCGCGCGTCGCCCGAGCTCCAGATGAAGAAGCTCCTTGCGGCGGGGATGGACAGGATATACCAGATCGGGCCGTGCTTCCGCGACGGCGAACTTGGCGCGCGCCACAACCCGGAGTTCACGATGATCGAGTGGTATCGCCTCGGCGCGACCTACCTCGACATCGCGGCCGACGCGGAATCGCTGCTTCGCGAAATCATGCCAGATAGCGCCGCGCCTTCACGGATTACGGTGCGCGAGGCGTACTTGAAGTGGGCGGGGTGGGATCCATGGGTTGAATGGGATCAGGACCGCTTCGACTTTGACATGGCTGCAAAGATAGAGCCGAGTCTCCCAATGGACCCCGTGTTCCTCATGGACTATCCAAAGGAAGCCGCTTCGCTCGCGCGGCTTCGCGGCGATGTCGCTGAGCGCTGGGAGCTTTATTTCGGCGGCGTGGAGCTCGCGAACTGCTTCACCGAGCTTTGTGACGGAGCGGAGCAGAGAAGGCGTTTCCTCGCGGCGAGGGACGAGAGGCGTCGCCTCGGTGAAAACGACTATCCGATAGACGGCGAGTTTCTTGATCTGCTGCCGCTCGTCGGAAGCGCGTCGGGCGTTGCGCTCGGCGTGGACCGTCTCGTCGCGCTTGCGCTTGGCGAAGCGGACATCCACGCAGTCATGTGCGGCGAGTGAATATGGTATAATATCGCGACTTATGAGAATCGTAGTGAAAGTTGGCACTCATGCGATAGCGAACAAGGCGGGGAAGCCCGACCATGCGGCGCTTAAGCGCCTTGTCGCGCAGTTGAGTTCCTTAAGGAAGTCCGGGCACGAAGTGTTCTTCGTCTCGTCGGGCGCGGTCGCCGCAGGCGTCGAGGCGCTTGGGCTCAAGTCGCGGCCGACGGACGTGAACGATGTCCAGATGTGCGCGGCCGTCGGGCAGGCGCGGTTCATCTACGAGTACGAGCGGCTTTTCGGTGGCCACGGCGTGAAGATCGGCCAGGTGCTTCTCACCCATTTCGACTTCGAGGACCACCACCGCGCGCAGAACGTCAGGAAGTCTCTCGACCACCTCGTGCGCTCGGGGATCGTCCCGATCATAAACGAGAACGACGTCGTCGCGGACGAGGAGCTAAAGGGAAAGACCTTCGGAGACAACGACTGGCTGTCGTTCCTTATCGCACGGCTCGTCAAGGCCGATGTGCTTGTCCTTCTCACGACCGTCGACGGTCTTCTCGACACGCAGGGCAAGAAGATCCCGCGAGTTGATAGCTTTCGCAACATCGCGCGGCTTGTGCGCGCCGGCGAGAAGGGGTCGCTTTCAAGGGGCGGGATGGATTCGAAGCTCAGGGCGGTCAAGGCCGCCGTCTCGTCTGGAATCGACACTTACGTCGCAAACGGGCGCAAGAGCGTCCTTCTGCCGCTTCTCGCGGGGAAGCCCGTCGGGACTTTCTTCCCCGGTTCGGCACTGTAATCCGCTTCGAGGTGCCTAAATGACGCTCAGGCTCAACGGAATAGACGTCGACTGCGTGATCGGGGAGCGCCCCGACGAGCGCACTCGGCTTCAGACGCTGCGCGTCGACGTAGAGCTCGAGATCCCTGATGACGCTGCAGAGACCGATTCTCTTTCCGATACCGTGGACTATGCGGCGCTGACGGAGAGGATTCGCGCCGCGCTTGCGTCTGCGAAGTGCCGCATGATCGAGCGCGCTGCAAAGGTTGTGAAGGACATCTGCCTTTCCGACGCGAAGGTGCGCGCGGCGAAGGTTTCGGTCACGAAGTCCGGTGCGGTGCCGCATCTCGAGTCGGCGCAGGTTGTCTTTTGAACGGAAGGGGAGTCGGTGACATGAAGATCAGCGCGGTTGTGCTTGACTTTGGCGGCGTGATGACGACTTCGACGATGCCTCAGCGCGTGATTGCGCTGGCGAAGGAGAAGGGCATCGACTGGAACGTGTTTGTCGACGGGTTCAACGCGCACCGTCTCGACTACGACGCCGGGCACATAACGCTTGGCGAGATGTACGCGCTTATATGGGGCGATGCGGGGCTTTCCGTCTCGGACGAGACGACTGCCGCGTTCATGAAGGCGGACGACGAAAGCTGGTGCTACCGCAATGAAAGGACGCTTGAATGGATGAAGGCGCTTAAAGGGCGCGGCTTCAAGATCGGCATCCTCACGAACATGGCGCCAAAGTTCGCCCGGGAGCATTTCGAGCCGGTCTTCGCCGACTTCATCGTGCTCGCCGACGCTATGGTGATCTCGGGCGACGAGGGGATCGTGAAGCCGCAGAGGGAGATATACGATCTCCTTCGCTCGCGCATCAACCTTCCCGCCGAGGAGCTTTGCTTTATCGACGACGCCGAGAAGAACGTCAACGGCTCCCGCGTCGCCGGCTGGAACGCCATCCGCTTCGTCACGAACGACCAGGTCGAGGCAGACTTCGAGAAGTTCATCCTCGAATCCAATTGATCGCCTCCGCCCCATTGGCGTTAAGCTTGGAGGCAGCATCAAATTGCCGTTGAAAATGCGAAATCTGAAATAAAACAGCGAAATGAGCGACAAAAACAGCAACGTCAAAGGGGTGTCTCCCCATTTGATCCAAAGCGCCTCTTGCGAAGCCCCCAAAGCTGCATGACTTCAACGGCATGAAGTACGAGCGAATCAAGGCGCCATACTGACAAGACAGGTCCAAAGACCGCTCTTCCCGAAACGAGAGGGCGGCGTCCCTGTCCGGAATTCGGTGCCTAGCCCAGAGGGAGCGACTCGGCGGCCCCGGTCCTCTCGTCGTGGTACTGGACTGCCGAACCAAAACGCGACCGGCCCCTCTCGCAGACAAATCGGCAGACGGCGTGTCCTTCGCGCGCGGACTCGTATCGTTCCAGCCAGGACGGATCTTCCTCCGCAAAGCGCTGCATGCCGATTCTCCACGGCTTCGGCGTCAGCCGCGCCCGATAGCACTGCTGGCTGATGCAAAGTCTTTCGTACGTGTAGTCCGCGTTGAACAACTTGAAGAGGCTGCGCATTCGCGGGCTTCCCGGCTCCAGTCCTTCGCCGTCCACTATCAGGCGCCAGCCGGCCCGCGTCTTGTACAGCCGGAATCCGAGGTCCCTGTTCTCCGCGCGCGACAGCAGCGTGTCGATGCGCGCCGTCAGGACATCCTCCGGACGGACGGGTCCTCCGACCCATCCTCGGACTACTTCGCCGAAGGTCCGCCGCACGTGGTCTATGTCGACGAAGCACGTGTCGGAGCTGTTCAGCACCTCCGCGCCATAGCGGTTGCGCGTGACGACGTTGCAGGAGTCCAGTTTCAAGAGGACGCGCTCGCAGATCGGACGCGCATATTCGCCGTCCTCGAAATAGCCGTGCAGCTCGTTGAGCCGGCGCCTGTGCTCCGCCACGTCCTCGTCGCCGCACTGCCTGGCGTTCCAGTTCGCCAGCTCCTGGAAGATGTCCTCAAGCCGCGCCCGAGCCTCTTCCTCGGACCTGTCCGAGCCCGCCGTCACGCGGAAGTTGCAGACACAGGAGCTTCCCGATTCGCTCACCGAGGTGAGCGGACGAGTTTCACTGACCCAATAGCGCCATATCTTCATGCTGAGATTATAGCATACTCTGGCTGTTATGGTATAATATTCGGCAGATGAAAGCGAGCATTCGCAATTCCCGTCTTGCCGTCGTCGGCCTTGGCTATCTCGTCTCGCTGGCGGCGGCTTTCGCCCTGGTGCCGCCGGCGGCCGCGCAGTATGACATCGTGGCGCCGTTGATGTCCGCGGCCTCGCTCATGCTGCTGTTCGGACCGTATTTGCTTGTCGTCGGCTGCACGACCGGATTCCTTCCGGCTCCCGGCGCGCTTTGCGGGCTTGCGGTAATCATTCCGTTTTATGTCCTGCATGTCGTGTTCCTGTGGGTCATCTCCGGTCGCACGTCGCTGTGGCGCCGGCTTGGACGCTTTGGCGAACGTGCGCGAAGGGTCGTCGTCGTCGCGCTGGCGTTGCTCTCGGCGGCGGGCGTCTGGTACGAATTGCCATGCGTTACGCAATATGACCTCGAAGTCGCCGAAGGGAAGGTTCCGTCGGAGGGACTCCGGCTCGCGGTGATCTCCGATCTGCACTCGTGCGACTACGGCTACAGGCAGCATACGCTCGTGGACGCCGTCCTTGGCGCGAGTCCGGACGCCGTTCTGCTCGTCGGCGACATTGCCGACGACCGCCTCCCGGACGGAAATGCGCATATTGTCATTGGACGGCTTGCCAGAAGATTTACCTGCTTCTATGTCGCCGGCAACCACGAATATTGGAGCGAGCGCGTAGACGAAATCAAGGCGTGGATCCGCGACTGTGGCGCGACAGTGCTGGAGGGTGGCGTCCGCACGATCGAGATAAAGGGGACGGCGATCGACTTCTGCGGAATCGACGATCCCACCTACATGGCGGACGAGGACTGGTTGGGGCAGCTCGCCGCCGTGGCCGCCGAGACTGCGAACTCGCCCCGCCTTAAGATACTTCTGTCGCATCGCGCGGAATATGCGGACGAATACGTAAAATACGACTTCGACCTCGTTTTCTCCGGACACCTCCACGGCGGACAGTGGGGAATTCCGTTGACGGGGCTTGGCGTCTGCGGTCCGTCGTCGGGAGGCCCGTCCTCGGCAGACAGGCCGCTCTTCCCGAAGCGCGCGGGTGGCGCATACGCGATCGGAACAAACACGACCCTTGTCGTTTCGCGTGGTCTCGCGCGGGAATCGACGCCGCTGCCGAGGTTCTTCAACCATCCCGAACTAGTCGTCGTGGACTTAAAGCCGCGCGCGATAGGGCAATAAACCTCCGTGCGTTAGGTGGGGGCTCGATTGCGCTACGCGCGACCACGAACTCCGGCCGGGCATGTCGCATATATTGTTTAGCCACAAAGATCAGAAGATACAGAAGATTTGTTGAGAGGGAGGTGTTCTCCTGTCTTCTCCTGTACTTTGTGGCTCATTATTTTCGTGCGCTTTCGTGTGCCGCGCGTAGCGCATTCATTTGCCCATCTAAGGCGAGAGGGGAAGACGAGGTCTGGCGGTTTTATGGTATAATACCGTTGCCCAGGAAAGGGGCGTGTAGTGAAGCTGTCGAAAAAGAACGCGGCGCGGCAGAGCGCCATTAGTAGGGCTCTTGCCTCTGGCAAGGGGCTTGGCGGGTTGCTCGTCGGGCTTGCAACTGCCGTCGTCGGGGGTTGCAGCGAAAGATCGCCAAGCAATGTGATGGGTGATTATCCGGCGCCGCAGCAGCCAAAGAATACCGCAGGCGAGACGAGAGACGCGTCTGTAATGGGCAAGATGATCTTGAAAGACGACAAGAAAGAAGACAAGTCGCAAAATTGCACCACCAATGCCGTGAACGAGTTTGAGTCCGAGGCGGAAGGCGGGATTGTTGAAGTGATAGGAGAGTAGTAGTCCACAATGAAGCGAATTCTATTAGCTGTTGTTGTGGTGGCGGTTGGCGTAGGCGGAATCGCGCTGGGGCTTCGCATGCGTGGACTTTCATTTGAGGAGGCGGCAGGGATGGGTAGAGAAGCGATCACGGGGAAGATGTCTCGCCGCACGACCGAGAGCGTCGTCGCGGAGGTCGAGAAGGCGAAGCCGGCGCTTGCGTTGCTCGCAAAGGCGGCTGGCTCGAAGCTGCGCATCAATGTGTTTAAGGAAGAGCGAACGGTCGAGATTTCGTCGCCGGGGTGGATCAATCCAGTAGTCTACAAGATGACGGCGTTCAGCGGGAAGCTTGGGCCGAAGCTGAAAGAAGGCGACAGGCAGATACCAGAGGGCATCTACTGCGTCGAATACATGAATCCGAACAGCAGCTATCATCTTTCGTTCAAGGTGTCGTATCCAAACGATTTCGACAAGGCGATGGCAGCGAAGGAGGGCCGCACCAATCTTGGTGGCGACATCATGATTCACGGCTCGAACGCCACTATCGGTTGCGTACCGATCGGTGACAAGGGGATAGAGGATGTTTTCTATCTCGTTGCCAAGGTCGGCTTCAAGAATGTCGAAATCGTCATAGCGCCCTACGATATGCGAAAGGGTCGCCGCCCCGAGCTCGAGGAATCTTCGCTCGCTTGGTATCCGCGCCTCTGCGACGATATCTGCGCGGCGCTCAATAGGGGATATTCGGGCGGCCCGAAGGTGGCGAAATGAACAAAAAGTTCCTTCTCTTGGCGTTGGTCGCGGCGGTTGTGCTTGCAGGCATCACGAAGAATGGTAAACTGGGCGTGGGCGCAGGCGCATTTGCAGTCGTGGTGTTGTTTATAGTGTCGCAGTTGCATGTCGTTTCTAAGACGAAGCGGATCAAGGACATCAGCGAACTTGACGATGACGACGGAGGGATAGACTGGCGAGAGGAGAATGTTCCAGAGGAAGAGTTTGCGATGTGGAAGGGCTGGGCGGTACTGATGGACGATGTTGCCGTTCACGAGGCAAAGGCGGCGGCCGAGACTCTTGAAAAGGCGCAAATCCGCTGTCGGCTTGAATTGCTAAAGGAAGACCGCGCATGGCACCGCTATGGGAACGGCGGCCTTGGCACGCGGATGTGTGTTCTCGTCGCCCCAAGCGATTACGCCGCCGCACGAAAGCTCGTTGAGTGAAGCCGGTTGATGAGTTTTGGTATAATGTAGGCATGAAAATATCATTTTTGCGTATTGCGGTCTGCGCGGTTGTCGGAACGGTTGTGATAGGCGCGCTCCTTGCGTGCTGCTTTCTGCGCTCGCGGACGACCGGTGTCGACACTTCGACCGTTCGCAAGGAAATTCGCTTCTACCGCTCCGGCACGGAGTGGTTCGCAGATGTTCCGCAGCACACCAAAGCCGAGAACCAGATGGTCGCCGGCGCGGACACGCTGCTTGAAGAAGTCTCCGATGGTGCCGACGAAGTGTTTGTCGTGCTGTCGTCGGACATCCCGAACCCCGACGAGTGGAAGCTTCATCTCCACATAGTTGAGCATGACAAGTTCGGCGCGACCTACAAGGTCAAGGCCGCCGGACAGGAAGGCGTCCAGATCCGGATATCTACATCCACTCAATTACCGCAAAACGACCATAAAAGAGCGATATGGCGACAGAAAACAACAACGAAAAAGGGGTGTCTCCCCGAGTGCGCAGCTTTGGCGGCAAATAAATCTGAGGATAATTACTACCATGAATATTGAATTTACAGGCAAATACGACGCGGTGGCGACAAAGCGCTTCGCGGGCAAGGTCTACGACAGAATCGCACGTGGGATGTGGGTTTTCGGCTGTGTGTTTTTTGCCGTATGCGCAGTAGTTGAAGCGCTTCAACTCGTCAGCGGGCGTGGGTTCAACTACTGTCTTCTT
>CADCGZ010000048.1 GCA_902801025.1 uncultured bacterium
TCATGAATTGCAAACTACAAAACAATGGCGAGGATCGCTCCTCGCCAAAGGCAGGAAAGTTTCCCGCATCCCGATGACTCCGACATCGCTGTCTTTGTCATGGCATATTGTATCATAATTAGATGGGCCGTGGAGGCCAAGCACTGAACGTAGCTATACTTTTCTTCCGCATTCTCTGGGGACAGACCCCACGAAACCATTGATTTTATTGGCTCAAATTGCAATATGCCCCGAATCTCGCCCCCTGCTACCTCGCCTTCGCCTGCCCAGAAGAAACCCTCCGCCGCGCACGGCCTCACGCACCCCCGCGCGCCCTTCCCCACCCCCGCGCGCGGTTCCGCGCCGTCGCATCACCGCCAAGCGTCGGGGCTAAACCTGCCCCTGCCTACAAACGGTCGAATGTAATGTTGTTGCCGTCTTCAATTTCCTTTGCAATGCTTGCGATTGCATATAGCGGCACTTCTTCCGGGTCTGCATCGGGATGCCATTCGTTCAGCGATGTTCTGTATGACTTGACCGGCTTGAATGACTCCCTGAACAGTTTAAGACTCTTCGACTTTGTGTTGACCCCGGCCTTGGCCTCAAGCGGATATATGTTGTCTCCTCCCTGTATTACGAAATCAAGTTCGGCGTCGCCGGCATCTGGCGTCCAATAGTTCGAGGCAATGTTGGCTGCAACAAGTTCCTGAAGGACATACTGCTCCGTCAGGGAACCGTTGAAGTTTGTGAAGATGTCGCTGCCTTCGAGAAGCGTCTTGGCGGGGAGGTTGCTCATGGCACCAAGAAGCCCCACATCGTGCATGAAGAGCTTGAAAGACGAATAATCCTCATACGACCGAAGCGGCATGCGCGGCGGATTGACCCTGAAATGCTGATGCACCATGCCGGCATCCTTGAGCCATTGAAGCGCCTCTTCGTATTCTCTTGCCCTTGCCCCGGTTCGGAGCGACTTGTAAATGAACTTCTTGTTTTCCTTTGCAAGCTGCGCAGGGATGTTGTTCCAAAGGAGTCGCAACTTTGAGAGTAGGTACTTGTTCTTTGCATGCTTGGCAAAGTCCTTGTCATACGCAAGAAGGATGTCTTTCTGCGCTTTGCGGGCCAAGCGAAAATCCCTTGTTTCGGAGAAAACCTTGACCGCTTCGGGCATTCCCCCGACAAAAAGATACGCCTTGAGCAGCTTGACAAAAACAGGCCGCTGAATTTCAATCATCTTGTAGTCGCGCCTGTCGATGAGGTCAAGGTAGCGATCTTCGCCGATTGCCGTGAGAAATTCGCGAAAGGTAAGCGGTCGTATATCGAGAAAATCGACTTTCCCGACGGGAAAGGACGCCTTGTTGGTGTATTGGTTGCCCTTGACGCGTTTTTTCTTGCGGTTCAGGGAAAGTCCGAGAAGCGACCCCGCTGCCATCACTGCGAGTCCTGGCATTTCTTCACAAAGAAACTTCAAGCTTGTAAGGGCTCGTGGAGATTCCTGGATTTCATCAAGGACGAGGAGGGTCTTGCCTTCTTCGATGCTTTTACCGGTGGCGAGGCTTATGGTTTCGACAACGGAGCGCGCGTCTATATTGATGTTGGTGAATTGGTCACGGAGGAGATTATCGTCCATGAAGTTCACATATACAGTGTCTTTTGGATAATGCTGGTCTGCGAACTCCGTCATTAGCCAAGTCTTGCCGACTTGCCGTGCTCCCATAAGAATCAGCGGCTTGCGATAGCGACTTTTCTCCCAATCAAATATGGATGCCAATATATCCCTTTTCATTTTCGCTCCTAATTGACCCTTATGCTGGATATCGTGAGAAATTATAGCATCTTAGCTGGGTAGAGTCAAGTGTAGCTGCCACATTTTCGGGGGGAATATTCGCATTAAGAATCACATAAATGGCATGAATATCAATACCTAGTGCCACATAAATGGCATGAAAAGAAAAGCACTCCCTTAAAAATGCTAGAGCCGGGATTGCTCCCGGCTCCGCTCCGCATCGCCAGAGGCTCACGGGTGGTTTACAACCCATCAAGGGGTTCGGTGGTATTGTATCAAATTTGCGATATGGCGTAAATGGGGTGGCGATATTTTTTCATTAAAACTGGGGTCCACCCCAATCTCCCGCTCCGCGCGCCCTTCCCCACCCCCGCGCGCGGTTCCGCGCGGGATCAGTCGTTTCTGGCGTATGCCGTTGTCCTGCCATTCCCTATCTTGCGGATAGAGCCATCGTCAAGCATTGCCTTCAGCGTCAGCTCTACCATCGACATGCTGATGTCCGGGCATTTGAGAAGAATATCCTTCTTAGTAACCTTGCCAAGCGTTGACGAGAACACTGCACGTATCCTCTCCGCCTTGCCCATCCTGGCGTTGATCACGCCATCGACCCTCGACTCCAGCTCGCGATATGCTTTCAAGACTATGCCAAGCATGTACGCGACAAATGGTTTCGCGTCATTTGCGTTCTCATGCCACCGGTCGGAACTTGTGCGCAACGCCTCGTAGTATTCGGCCTTTGAGTTTTCGATCAGCATTTCAAGACTGATATATTTTCCGACCGCAAATCCAGACCGATAGAGTAAAAGCAACGTGAGCAGACGGCTCATTCTGCCGTTGCCGTCGTGGAACGGATGTATGCACAGGAAGTCGAAGACGAACATCGGAATCAGCAGCAAGCTGTCGAACGTTCCCACATCAATTGCGCGACGATAGTTTTCACACAGCTTATCCATCGCCATCGGCGTCTCGACGGCGCTTGCCGGACGAAAACGGACAAAAGTCTTACCGCTTGCGCCGATCTCCTCGATCACGTTGTCGCTCAGCTTCCAATGTCCGCCCGTTCCCTGCGGCTGCTTAGAATAAAGATCCCTGTGCAACTGCAAGAGTACGTCTGGCGTTACGGATATGAAATCGTGGTTTTCGTGGATCGTTGCCAACACGTCTCTATAGCCAGCTATCTCCTGTTCGTTCCTGTTCCGAGGAATAGTCTTCTGCATCATCAATTCCCGCATTCTGGCATCGGTTGTTGAAATTCCCTCTATGCGGTTTGACGAGGTTGTGGACTGTATCTTGGCAACTTCCATCAAGGCATTCAAAACATCGGCGCGGGCATTGAGGTAAAGCGACTGCCTCCCCTTGTATTCGTGAATCGCGCTGACAAGTGCTATAATTTCTGGGGTCAGTAGCACTTTCGGCGAGTTTTCATAGTCAAAAATGTGCATATTGCTCCTTTCGGAATCTGCATATAGCATACCATATTCTGCATAATTATGCAAGGGTACTATGCAGATTATCTTGCAATTAGGCAGTATTGCAGTGCCATTCGCGATAGGAATCACAATAAATCACGCCAATAGTATGCCATTTTTCAGTTATAGTATTGGCAATGGCAGATTTGCATCACCGCCCGCGCTCCGCCCCCAAAACCACAAAACCCTTGATTTTATTGGCTATCGCGGGGCCTGTCCCCAATTTTAATTTTTCACGGCTCATTGCGTATCCGCAAAAACGCCCGACCGTTCGGGACATCGCCGAGACCAACGGCGAAGTGCATCACGCCGTCGTATACGCCAACGCACTGGACATCAGAGGCAAGCGCCGATCCTGTCCAGTCTACGAGGTCGCCCGCAGCCTCGAACATCGCGGCAACCTTCGCCGAGTCCGCCGACACCGTGCGAACACCGTCCCTCACTACCACGGAGACGGACATCGATGAACCGACACCTTGGCCCGCCGCAACTGACACATCTCCAAGCTCAATCCTAGGCTCATTCTCTAAAAGTTCCATCGTTCCCAGCGCAAACGAGGGCCAGGCGTGCGACGAATCCTTCAGCGCAGGCTGATAGATGCCCTTCTCCCCTGCCCACGCTGCCAGCCGCGCATAGTCGTCCAGCGATTCAACGCACGCGGCGACCCTCTCATCGGCGAACTCTGAGACAATCCCCCTTGCCGCGGCAATGGAATCAACAGGCATCAACAACTCCGGCCAGTACCGAAGCGTCATCCCGAGCCATTCATCCCCTACGGACACGCCCCACCCGGTCGACATCTTCGACACGTAAACCTCGCAGGACTCCCCGACGCCGTTGAACGCACTGGGGATAAGGCCGCTGCTCCACCAGGCGACTGTCGGGGAGTTTCCCATGAACACGACGTTCGTGAGGCTGCGGCAACCCTCGAACGCGTAGTCGCCGATATACGTCACGCCTCTTGGGATCGTGACGCTTGCGATCTCTCCGCATCCCTGGAACGAATAACCTTCGATGCTCGTCACCCCTTTCGGTATGGTCACCTCTGCAAGTGCCCCGCAATTGCGGAACAAAGCCGACCCTATGCTGGTCATGCCGCTTGGCAGTCGCGCTCGCTTGAGTCCGCCGCAACTCTCAAACGCGCTCGCACCGATCCCGACGACGCCATCATGGATCGTCACGCTGACAAGTCCAGAGCATCCGTGGAAGGCGTGATCCTTAATCTCCATTATGCTGTCGGGAATGGAGAGGTCGGTTATCGCGGTGCCGTCGAGGTACAGGGCGGGGCCGCAGTACAGGGGGTTGGCCCCGGCACCCTCAAACGCGATTCGGCACCACGCCTCAACATCCGTTATGTGGACCGCCGCGAGATTGACGCAGTCGGAGAATGCGTGCATTTCAACATATGCAAGGCTTCGCGGAACAGTCACGCTCGTAAGCCCCCTGCACTTCTCGAACGCGTACTGGCCGATTGTCGTCACTCCCTCGGGAATCGCCACGCTTTCCAGCTGTGTGCATCCATAGAACATATGGCTCGCTACTCTCGTCATGTTGCTCGGCAGCGAGAGGCCAGCAAGTCGGGAGCAGTCCTTGAACGCCCACTCCCCGAAGTCGGCGACGGCATCCGGGATCGTCACGCTCACGAGGTTTGTGCATCCCGAGAAGGCCGAGCGTCCGACGCTCACAACCCCGTCCGGAATCACGACGTATCCATTCACGCCACGGACAAATTCCTTCCCGTCCTTTGACAGCAGTAGGCCGTTTGCCGATGAATAGCAGGCGTTGCCCTCCTGCACAAGTATCGACTTGAGCCCGCCGAACGAAGAGAACCCTGCGGCATTGAAGTTCGTCACGGAGGTAGTCAGGGTTATCGTCTCAATGGATCTGCTGTCCGTCCAGAATAGAGCGCTCCCCCGAGAACAGGCATACTGCGACAGAGTAACATCCTTGACGCCACTGCATCCGGTAAACGCATCCGAACCCATGCTCGCAAGACCGTCAGGAAAGACCACTTCCTCAAGGCCGTAGCAATAGTAGAACGCCCTGCTGCCGATGTTCGTCACTCCTTGCGGAAGAGTTACGCTCACCAAGTTCGTACACCGGAAAAACGCCCCGTATCCAATGTTCCTTACGCTTTCCGGGAAGTCTACACCCGTCATGCGTAAGTTGCGAAACGCCCAGTCGCCAACCCCTGTCACTGGGCACCCGCCGAGCGCGGCTGGTATCGAAAGAACGCCTGTCGGGTCGTTGGTGATTGCAGCCTGAGATCCGGAGCCACCAAGAGACGCCTCGCCGTCCAAAACGGTGTACGTCCACTCGACGCCGGTTTCAGGGTCGGTCCAGGTATCCGCCAATGCGCCGAGGCAGACTACCGTCGCGACTATCGCAGCCGTGCCCTTCATGGTCTTGCGTTACATCTCGAACTTCTCGATCTTCATTTCGCCACAGTCGTTGATGATTGCGACATTCTTGACGAACGGCTCGGAAGCCGAATGAGCCGCGAGCGCAGCCTCGTCGCGCCAAGTCTCACAGATGAGGAGTATGCCAGGACGCGTCGCGGACGCGAACACGTCGTAGGCGATGCATCCGTCCTGCTTGAGCGAGGCGGCGGTCAGTTCCTTTGCGGCGGCAAGAGCGTCATCGAGACGGCCGTCCTTGGCCTGAAAGAAGCAGTTGAGTCTAAGCATGGTCGTTTTCCTTTCTTGTCGTAGTCATTCCGATT
Organism: uncultured bacterium; assembly: GCA_902801025.1. Lineage (GTDB taxonomy): Bacteria > Verrucomicrobiota > Kiritimatiellia > RFP12 > UBA1067 > UBA1067. The sequence continues at coordinate 5,954 of CADCGZ010000048.1, forward strand.
TCTCCTGAATATCGAAACAAAAGTAGTTTAACATAGTCTGACAGGCAGAATCAATGGGGAAGTTATAGCCACAACAAAAAAAATGAGCCACTCCCGAAAATATTGCCGATTAGGACAGGTTGTCCATTCTCGGGATTAAATATCCTACGCCCCCAGCGGTTCGAGATCGTCGGCTTTCTTTTCCCTTACAGTACCGGTAAAGCTGAACCTGGAGGACGACGACGTTTCGTCAAAGGCGGTCCCGACGGACGACATGACGACGGCTTCAATTCCCTGCATCGAATAGGCCATCAGCACGTTCGCCTGGATCTTGACAGCGCGGGAAGCCTTGGCGAATTCCGCGGAAGAAGTCTTTCTTGAAAGCATTCAAAGGAACGTCGGGATTGAAGCAGATATTGTCTTTTGAATCTACCGAGCAGGTCTGGGTCAAGGCAAGATTCTGCAGGTAGATTTTGCCGTTTTTATTGATGCGCTCGTTGAGATCGACCTTGGGGTCCAAGCTGTCCCCGCCGTCCAAACAAAAGTCCTATGGAAAGTATTGTGTAAATCCAAAGTTTATCATTGCTTTTGCACCAATTACTATGGTAGAATATGACACATCTTCCGCAATTGGAGTCTTGAACATGATAGAGCGTACAATGGCCAAAACAGCAAGGGATATCTGGTCCAAGTATCCAGTAGTCACAATCACTGGTCCACGGCAGTCTGGCAAGACCACGCTTGCCAAAGCCGAATTTCCCGATGCGGAATATGTAAACCTCGAAATCCCAGACGTGCGCGAAGAGGCGCTGCGGGACGCCAGAGGATTTATGGCGCGCCACAAGGCGCCTGTCATATTCGATGAAATCCAGAATGCGCCAGAAATCGTCAGCTACATACAAGCAGAAGTGGACGATGCGGGACGTAACTCCATGTATGTGCTCACCGGCAGCCACCAACCGGCTCTTCAGGCAGCCATTTCGCAGTCACTCGCCGGACGGACGGGAATACTCGAACTTTTGCCGCTTTCCATTGAAGAGCTCAGGGGTGCGAATATCGGCATATCCCGCGATAGATTGATGTTCAACGGTTTTATGCCACGCCTCTACAACAAAGGGCCGGAGCCGATGCAACTTTACGCCGACTATTTCCGCACATACGTCGAACGAGATGTGCGCCAGCTCGCCAACCTGCGCAACCTGCGACAGTTCGAGACGTTCATCCGGCTTCTTGCCGGACGCGTGGCACAACTTCTCAACATTGAATCGCTTGCAAGCGACACCGGCGTTTCCGCCACGACTGTTAAGGATTGGCTCTCCATTCTCGAAGCGTCCTATGTCATCCGACTTCTTCGACCCTACTATCGCAACTTCGGCAAGCGTTTCATCAAAGCGCCCAAGATCTATTTCACCGAAACCGGACTCGTCTCGAAGCTGCTCGGCATCAAATCCGCCGAGCAGATCGCCACACATCCGCTTGTTGGGAGCATCTTCGAAAACATGGTGGTGATGGAAGCTTTCAAGCGTCGATTAAATCGGGGCGAACAGGGCGATCTCTACTTTATGCGTACAAGCCACGGCGTGGAGGTCGATATTGCATGGGAACACGAGGGCAAGCTCGATCTTTGCGAAATCAAGGCCGGCTCCACGTTCCATGACGACATGGCGAAAAACATCCGCGCCATTGAACGACTTCTTCCCGGCGAGGTCGGCCACAAAATAATTGTCTACTCTGGACGCGAGACCACAACGGCAGACGGCATTCTGGCTATACCGTTCCATGACTTCTGCAGCTGAGTCTCTTTCTTGGCGAAACCAGCACAGCACAGAAAGCTATCAAGCCATAAGCCGCAACACCTCGACCGCCGCGGCCACTATCGGCTTCTTCCACGAAAGCGGAAACGCCTTGACGGACGAGCGGACAAAGGGATCGGAAAGGTATTCGCGCAGGCATTTACGCCCCTCGCTGCGCGGAAGCCGCCCGCGAATCGTGCATGAAAGGATTTCAAGCGCGGAAAAGACGCAAGACGCCGCGTAGAGAGGCCCGAGCGCACCGCCTTCCGCCTCGTCGAGAGCGCGGCGTTTAGCGAGAAGGCGAAGCTTGTTGCGGCAAAGCCGCGCGCCGTCGCGGGGTATCGACCTCATCGCGCCGTCGTCACGCGCCGTAACACAGTAGATCTCCTGGGGTACGCATGTCATGGACTTCGCCCGGAGAAGAACCTCTGAGACAAACATCGCGTCCTCGTAGAGCTCAATCGTCTCGTCAAAGCGGATGCCCTCGACAAGCTCGCGACGAAGCGCCAATCTCCACACTCCCGCCATCTCGCGATCAGAAAAAAGCGGCTTACCCGCGTACCATGCGCGGACATCGTCAAACGAATACCCGAAGACGCGCGGCAAATAGCCCGCGCGAATCTCAGCGTTAGTGCGAAAGCGGTAGTCGCCCTTCAGCGGCGAACCCTCGTAGGCGCAAACGCAGACATCGGCACCATCACGGTCAAGGGCAGCCGTCATCGCGGAGAAATAGTCGCCGTGAACCGTGTCGTCTGGATCGACGAAAAATACGAGCCGCCCTTTTGCCATGTCGAGCGCAGCGTTCCGCGCGGCAGATACGCCGCGATGCGGACGGCCGACGACCTTGAGACGCGGTTCGTCTTTGGCAAAAGATTCGAGGATGGAGAGCGTCGCGTCTGTTGAACCGTCGTCTACGGCGAGGACCTCGGCCGATGCGGGGAGCGCCGCAAACACGCTTTCAAGGCAACGGGCGAGATACGGCTCCACGTTCCAACAGGGAACTACGACGCTGATCTCGATTGACGGCGCGGTCATTTCAGTTTCGCGTCTATCGCGGCCTCTTCGGCCCAGGCGCCAGCAAGCGCCGGATCCGTGGCAATCTTTCCAAGCGGAACCTTGAAGAACGCCTCGTAGGTGTTCTTCCCGTTGAGCCCCTTGAGCGAGAACGCGACTTCGCTGCACCCTTTCGGGACACGTCCGACAATCGTCACTTCGTCGCCGCGATAGAGGTTCTTGATGAGCCGCGGATACGCCTCGGCCCGCGAATTGGCGGCAAATACGACGCGGATATCCGAGAGGACGGGGTCGCGGAAGCGGTCGGAGAGCTTCTCGATCCCGGAACCCGCCTTCCAACGAAGCCCGCCGTAGATGAAGCTTTCGCCGCGGTTTCCGTGGGTAAGGACGTCGATCAGCTCGCGGTTGGCGCTCTCCTTGACGCCATACATATAGACGGAGACGAGACCGTCGTTAAGGTCAGTAAACTTCGAGAGTATCTGCGCCGTGTCGCTGACGCCGGCATTGGCGTCGCCATCGGTCACGACAAGCGCGATGAGCGGCCTCGTCGGGTCGCGCGGAAGCGTGAGAACCGAGCGGATCGTCCCGAACACGTCGGTACGCCCGTAGGCGGAAAGATTCGCAAGCCACTTGTCTGCAGCCTCGAACGACCCCTTGTCGCACTCCTGCCAGCGGCGGAACGCGTAGGAGAAGCTGTTGCGGAACGCGACGAGATTGAACCTGTCGCCGGTATTGAACGCCGAGCGCAGTATCTGCTTGGCGGCGTGGCGGCAGCTCGCGAGGCGCTCAGAGCCGATTGAGCCGGACGCGTCGATGATGATGACGACGTCCTTCGGCACTACGGGCAGCTCCGGCTTCGGCACGACCTTAAGCCGGAAGTAAGTCCACTGCGCGTCCTCGGACCTGGACGCGGACAGGTTCACGAACTTCTCGAGGGGAGTCGCGTCGTCTACCTTCATCAACTCTCGTACCGCGTCCTTTTCCTGCTCTATGATCTTCTCGTCCACCCTGTCGTAGACCTCCTGCGAAGGGACGAACTCCGGCGCCGCCGGCTTCTTCTCGGCTACAAGCGCCGTGCGCTCCACGGGAGCCGCGGCAAACGTCGGAACGGCGATCTTCGCCTCCGGGACGCCGAACGTAGCAGGCATCGCAAACACGGCCCCCGGCGCGAGCTTTGGCGCCGTGAGGGCGCGGCTCTGCGGAACGGAAAACTCCGCGGCAGGAAGCGGATCGGGCGCCGCGGACTCGTCAAGCCGCAGCGGCGACGCCTCGAACTTCTCCGCAGGGACAGGCACCGACGAAAGCTCGGGGGCCGCCGGAGCGGGGACATCGCCTTCCCAATGCTGCTTGGCACTGTCTGGAAGCTGATCCGTCGCAGGCCCCACTGGCTCGTTCGCCTCGGCCTCGGGCGCTTCCTTCACCGACATTATGTCCTTGATGCGCTCTATGCGCACGGGGTCTTCGATTTCCTTGTAGTCGCCGACGCGCATCGCCTCGCGGTGCTGCGAATGAAGTCCCGTGCGGTCGACGTGCGTCATTACCTGGCTCCGTATGCCGACCATGAGCGCGACATGCGCGGCAATCGAGAAGACGACCGCCGCCACAAGCAGGTTCTCGCGGCCCACCCTCGTCATTTCGCCGCCTCCTGATGCGCGTCGAGAATCTTCTTCGCCTCGGCGCATAGCTCTTCGTCCGCGAATAGCGCAGTCACTACAGTCGCATACTTCCTCGCCGTCTCGACGTCGCCCTTCGCCGCGGCGTTCTTCGCGAGCGTGACATACGCCTCGGCGCGAGCGCGCGGGGAGTCGGCGTTGAGCTCAACGGCGCGGCGCAGCGTCGCGTCCGCCTTGTCGTGTTCGCCAGCCCTCGATTCAAGCTTGCCGAGCGCGAGCGCGGCGGGCGGCAGGTCCGCAATGCAGACGTCTTCCGCCATCGCCTTTCTATACGACTCGACGGCCTTCGTGAAATTCTCGGCCTTCTCCTCGACCGTTCCCATGAGGACATGGCCCGCCTGCCGCCATTCGGCTGAATCGCTCGCAATGAGCTGCTTAGCGCAGGTCATCGCCTCGTCCCCACCGAGAAGCTTGCCGACCGAAAGCGCCTTGGAGGCGGACATACGCTCCGTCGCGCCCTCGCGGACGAGCTTAGTGTACTCCGCCTTCGCCTCGTCGGTCTTCCCCGAGCGCCACGCGAAGTCGGCGAGCATAAGCCGCGCTTCGCGCGACTCGTCGAGCGGAAGACCAGCCGAGAGAGCGTCCTTGAGGAACGTCGCGCCCTCCTGCTCGTGCCCGAGCTGCACAGCGGAGACTCCGCGCCAGTAGAGGGATTCCGCGCGGCGCTTCGCATTGCGTCCCGACGAAAGCGCTTCGGCGAGGGCAAGCTCGCAGGCAGACCATTTCTTTGCGCGAGCCGCGATCATCGCCTTGCGGTAAAGCGCCTCTGCAGCGTCGTCTGTCCCGGGGAACTTCGAGGCGGTCTCGGCGTACTGCGCCTCGGCCTCGGCCGTCTTGCCCGCAGACTCATAGGCCCACGCAAGCCGCAGCGAATCGCACGAAAGCCCTGAAAGCGAATAAGCCCTTTTCGCGTTCTCGATGACGCCGGACTGGTTGCCGCCAGACGACGCCGTGTCGAAGTCCATGCGGGCAAGAGGAAGCTCCGCGTTCGCGCGGAACCGCCCCTGGGGAAACTTGTCGAGATACGACTTGAAATGGCGCACTGCGGCGGCATTGTCGCCAGTCGCATAGGCACACGCGCCAAGCAGGTAGGCGAAGTCGTCGGTCGAGCCGTCACCGCAAAGCGCCGCGCAGTCGGCGTACTTCCCGCCGAGATAGTTGCTCCACGCCGTCATCGTCCGGACGTCGGAGACGTGCTTGCCCTCGGGATAGCGCTTGAGGTAGCGGTTAAAGACGCTCGCGGCCTCGCTGTACTTCTTCTCGTTGTAGCTCTGGACGGCGGCGAGATAGAGCGCGTCTTCCGAGAACTTCGACTCCTTGCCGAAGGCGATTCCAAGAAGGAGCTCGACGGCCTTGCGGCGGGCCTGGGCGTCGGGCGACTTCACGAGAATCGCCGCACGGTGGAAATCGGCGTAGGGCGCATACTTGCCCTTCGGATCAAGACGGACGGAACGCGCGAGCGTCTCTGGGTCGTTCGCGGCGGAGCCGAGGTAGTAGAGCGCTGCGGCGCGGATATCAGCCGCAACGCGGTCGGAGTCAAGCACCTTTAATTCGGAGGTGCGCTCTTCGGGCGTTCCCGCGAGCGCGCGCATCAGCCGCGCACGGTCGGCGCGGGCAGACGTCGGGAACTTCTCGATAAGCTCGCCGTACTCGCGCCGCGCTTCTGCGGACTTGCCCATGGCCCTGTCGCACTCGGCGAGTCGATACAGGAGCTCTTCGGCCGGAACGGACTTCTCCCCATCGAGCGCGGCATACTCGGCTCTCGCCGCGGCATATTCGCCGCGGTTGAAGAGCCGGTCGGCCATCGCAAGGCGATCGGCCGGAAGGACCGTGATCGCAGCGAGGAGAAAAGCGGAAAACGTCATTCCTTCCCTTCCGAATTGTCGGTGGCGAGCGAGAAATTCCAGATTCCGGCGGCGCGGCAGGTGTCGATCAGCTCGACAAGGGCCTCGTAGCGGACTTCCTTGTCGGCGCGGATTATCACTGGCTGGCCGGGATAGAATTTCGCGACCTTTGCGAGCCGTGCGCCGAGGTCCCCGAGCGTGAGGGCCGCGGAGTTCACGGTAATCTTGCCGTCCTTCGCGAGGTTGACGATGATCTCGCCAGGAAGACGCTCGGGCGTCTCGGCCGTCTTCGCATTTGGAAGCTTGATCGAGATCTCGCTCTCCCACTGCGAAAACACGCTGACCGTCACGAAGAAGCAGAGCAGCAGGAAGATGACGTCGAGCATCGACGTCAGCGCGAACGCCGTCGCCTTTGACTGGCTTCTCTTCTTGAACTTCATTCCAGACCTCTCCTTGTGGGCGGCGTCAGACAACTTGAGAGGCGAAGTGCTCTATGACCCGCTCCTCGATCTCCGCTACGCGACGCTGGGCGCGGCGACGGAAGAACGCATACGCGAGAAGCGACGGAATCGCCACCACGAGGCCGAAGATCGTCGTAACGATCGCCTGCGACACGCCCTGGGCGAGCACCATCGGCTTTGCGCCCGCAGAAACGTCGGAGGCGATTCCCCCAAACGCCTGGAACATGCCGAGCACGGTGCCGAGAAGCCCGACGAGCGGCGCAATCGCGCCGAGGTCCGCAAGCCACTCCACCTGCGACATGAGCCGGTCGGCGACACGCCCACCCTCGGACTCGGGGTCCTTTGACGCGCAAATGCGCGAAACGGCCTCGGGGACGACGACTCCTGCGCGCTGCGAATACCAGAGGTAGATCATGAGCGCGAGCGCCCACACGGAGAAGAGCGCGAGGACCCACATGAGCGGGCCGCCGTAGTTCCATGCCTGTTCAAAAGTGATGTCGTTCATTTTTGCCTTTCCTGTGTTTGCGACATTATACCATATTCCCAGGTGCCGTCAGAGCTTGACGGGGCCCACGTGCCAGATGTCACGCGCATACTCCATGACGGAGCGGTCGGACGAGAAGAAGCCCGAACGCGCGACGTTGACGAGCGACATGCGGTTCCACTTCTTCGCATCGCGATACGCGGCGTCGACGCGGTCCTGCGCCTCGCTGTAGGAGCGAAGGTCGGCGAGGAGCATGTAGTAGTCGTTGTAGTCGAGGAGCGAGCGGAGGATCGGCTCGAAGAGCCCCGGCTCGAGAAGCGAGAAGACGTTCGCCTTGATCATGTCGAGCGCCTGCTTGATCTCTGGGTCCTTCGCGTACCAGTCCTTCGAGACGTAGGTCGGGCGGAGCTTCGCCACGTCCTCGGTCCTGAGGCCGAAGAGGAACATGTTCTCGTCGCCCACCTCGCGGTGGATCTCGACGTTCGCGCCGTCGTAGGTGCCCACTGTCAGCGCGCCGTTCATCATGAACTTCATGTTGCCCGTGCCAGACGCCTCCATGCCCGCAAGCGAGATCTGCTCGGAGACTTCGGACGCCGGCATGATCTTCTCGGCGAGCGAGACGCGGTAGTCGGGGAGGAACGCAACGGAGAGCTTGCCCCGCGTCTTCGGGTTCGAGTTGACGACGCCCGCGATGCCGTGGATGAAGCGGATGATGAGCTTCGCCATGTAGTACCCGGGAGCCGCCTTCGCCGCGAAGATGAACTGGCGCGGAACGGGGTCGTAGGACTTGTCGCCGAGGAGGCGGTTGTAGAACATCACGATGTAGATCGCGAGCATGAGCTGGCGCTTGTACTCGTGGAGGCGCTTCACCTGGACGTCGAAGATGGCGTCGGGGTTGAGCTCGATGCCGAGGTTCTTCTTCGTCCAGTTGGCGAGCTGGCCCTTGTTGCTGCGCTTGATCTTCGCCATCGCCGCGAGGAAGTTCGCGTCGCCCGAGAACTTCTCGAGCTTCTTGAGGTCGTCGAGGTGGGTGATCCAGCTGTCGCCGATCGACTCGGAGATGAGCTGCGAAAGCGAGGGGTTCGCCTTGAGGAGCCAGCGGCGCGGCGTGATGCCGTTCGTGACGTTGTGGAACTTCTCGGGCCAGAGCTCGTAGAAGTCCTTGAAGAGCGTCTTCTTGAGGATCTCGGTGTGGAGCTCGGCGACGCCGTTAACCGAGGACGTGCCGACGACGCAGAGGTTCGCCATCCTGACGTAGCGCTCGCCGTTCTCGTCGATGAGCGACATCCGCTGGAGCTTCTTGATGTCACCCGGATAGAGCGAACTGATCTCCTGGAGGAAGCGGCCGTTGATCTCGTAGATGATCTGGAGATGGCGCGGGAGAAGACGTTCCATCATCGGAACAGGCCACTTCTCGAGCGCCTCCTGAAGGATCGTGTGGTTCGTGTAGCCGGTTGAGCGGCGCGTCAGGTCCCACGCCTTGTCCCAGTCAAGTCCCTCGATGTCGATGAGGATGCGCATGAGCTCGGGCACGACGAGCGTCGGGTGAGTGTCGTTCAGCTGGATGAACACCTTGTCGGGGAGCGCGTCCCAGCTGTCGTTCGTCTGGCGGAAGCGCCTCAAGATGTCGCGAAGCGAACAGGCGACGAAGAAGTACTGCTGGCGGAGACGAAGCTCCTTGCCCTGCATCGTGTTGTCGTTCGGGTAGAGGACCTTCGTCAGGTTCTCGGCGAGCACCTTCTGCTCGACGGCCTCGACGTAGGAGCCCTTGTCGAAGTTGGCGAGGTCGAAGTCGTCCACGGCCTTCGCGCTCCAGAGCCGTAGCGAGTTGACGGCCTTGTCGTAGCCGACGATCGGGAGGTCGTAGGGAACGCCCTCGACCGTCTCGGCGGGGACCCAGTACCACTGCTGGCGGCCGCCGTCCGTGCGGCACTCAACATGGCCGCCGAAGTGGACATGCTGGGCGTACTCGGGACGCGCCATCTCCCACGGATAGCCGTTCTTGAGCCAGTGGTCCGGCTCCTCAACCTGGCAGCCGTTCACGATTTTCTGGCGGAAGATGCCGTAGTCGTAGCGGAGCCCGTAGCCCATGCCCGCGAGGTTCAGCGTCGACATCGAGTCGATGTAGCACGCAGCGAGACGGCCAAGACCACCGTTGCCCAATCCAGCGTCGGACTCGTAGTCTCTCAGACTGTTCCAGTCGATGCCGTATTCCTTCAGCGCCTCGCGGCAGAGCTGGTCGGCCTTGAGGTTGATGACGTTGTTGCCGAGGAGTCGACCAATCAGGAACTCAAGCGACATATAGTAGACGCGCTTCGTGTTCTGGCGCGCATACTCCTCCTGCGTCGAAATCCAGCGCTCTACGAGCCGGTCGCGGACTGCCATCGCAAACGCGGTGTATTCATCGCGCTCGGTCGCGCGCGTGTCGCCCTTTGCGAGCGAGTACCTGAGGTGCCACGCGAAATCGTCCTTGAGCCCTTCGACCGACATCTCTACGCGGCGGTCTTTCCTCTTCAGTGTCTTCTTTTCCATTTCCTGTATTTTCGTCTTAATGCGAATTGTGTTGTCTTTGTAAAATTATTTTCCAAACAGACCCTTCAGCCCGTCGCCAGCGCTCTTAAGGGCATCTGTCGCAGCACCGCCGGCATCCTTCAAGGCATCAGCCGCGGCGCCACCGGCGTCCTTCAAGGTGTCAGCAGCCGCACCGCCGGCGTCCTTCAGGGTGTCTGCCGCAGCGCCACCGGCGTCCTTCAAGGCGCTGGCCGCGCCCTTGCCCAAGTCGCCGAGTGCGCCACCTACGGAATTGGCGGCGGACAGCACCTTGTCCTTGACGGCGACCCAGACGTCCATAAACGCCGCACCATAGTCCGAATCGGCGCCGATGCCGGTAATCTCGAGGTCCATGGGGATCTTGACGGGAAGGCCGTACTTTATCGTCACATCCTTGAGGGTGATGCGGTCTATCTGCACGCCCTTGGACGGTTTCTCCTCTGTCTGCTCGGGCTCGGCTGCCTCATCGGCCTTGGGTGCCTCAGGCTCGACCTTGGGCTGCTCGACTTCCTGCGCTTCGGCTTGAGTATCCTTCTTGCCGCCAGTCGCGTTTTCCGCTATCTTGAGGAAGTTGTCCGCCTTGGGAACGTCGATGTGGACGAACACTCCGTTGACCTCCACGAACTCAACACGATACTTCTTGCCGAAGAGAAGCGAAGTCATCGCGAAGTCGACGTCAAAGGCCTTGAGGTCCACCGCGTTCTTCTCGGAGAAGTTCGTCGGGTTCGCGAGCTGCATGTCGCCTACATGGAGAGTGCCGGTGTAAGGGTTGAGTCCGAACTCGCCGAGATGGAAGTCTGTTCCCGTGATGCCGGGGACGACGGAATTGGCGACGCCCTTCACGACAGGCCCGATCCATAGCGGCAGCGCAAGGAGCAGTACCACGACGACAGCGAGCGTCCAAAGCAGGATTTTCCCGATAACCTTGATTGCTTTCATTTTGTTTCCTCCACTTTTAGTTCCTCGACTGTTATTTTTGTGCGGTGGCCAGACCCGATGGTTTCCACTTCCATCACGTTGGCCATCCAGCGTTCCCCAAACTTCTTGAGGCGAGTCCCCCAGAGCCGGCGCACGGCCTTGCCGTCCTTCATCTCCTCGGCCTGCATGAGAGCGCCCGTCTTTCGGTCGACCCATACGCGCACTTGCCTATCGCCCTTCTTCATCACGATTACGGTGCAGACCTGGCCGTGGACCGTCTCGCCCTCGCGCTCGGCGTCAAAGGAAACGTCATCCCACCAGAGGTAGTCGAGCGTCAGATCGCTCCACGTGACGTCGGTACCGAGAATCTGCCCCGACTTCTCGAATTCGACGTCCTTGTCGTCTTTCGTAAGCTTGAGGTCTGTCGCGCCCGCCTTGCGAACGAGGTCGTAGCCGTATTCGGCCTGGACGATTCCCTTGCGGCTCCTCAAGACAATGCGACCCTTGAGCTCCACGTCGGTCGGAATCATCGAACGGCAGTTCGCGACGACCTCGGCCGCAGGCGCATTAGTCGAAATCAGCAAGGCGGCGGCAAGCGCGATCATTTAAAAAGCTCCTCCAGCTTCGCGTCGACAGGACCGCCGAGAGACTTCCCCGCCTCGTAGTAGCGCTTGGCGCCTGACAAGTTGCCCTTCCCCGCCATTAGCCGCGCCATGTTGTAGTAGGCGTGATAGCCGCGGGGATTCGACATTATCGCCTGGTCGAGCGTCTTCTCGGCTGCCTTCGCGTCGCCCTGCGCCATCTCGGCCGCGGCCTTGAGGTTCAGCGCCGCCGCGTCGTTCGGCCTCTCTTCGAGAATCTCCTTGACCATAAGTTCAACGGCCGCGAAGTCGCGCTTCGCAAGATCCTCGAGCGCAATCGCCATCTTGGACTTCGGCTTCGTCTGAATCTCGATGATCTTGGGCTGTGCGACAGGAGTCTCGATCTCGCCAGCCGGCTCAGTCTCCTCCGCTTCGGGCTTGGCGTCGTCCTTCTCTTCCGGCTTCGGCGCCTTGCCGTGCTTGGCATCGTACTTCTTCTGGAGTTCGGTAGTGTCGGAGACGGCTATCGCCTTCGCATTGTCCTGCGCCTCAGTAAGCAGCAGAGAGTCAATCGCCGCCTTGACGGTCGCACGCTTGTTCTTGAGGGTGTTGAACTCGGGTTCCTTCACGCGGTCGGGGTTCTCGGCCTCCACCCTGTCGAGCTCGGCAAGCGCAGCGCGGTATTTCTCCACGGCTTCCGAAATCTTGCCCTCGTCGGCGAGATCGTATGCCTCGTCGATCATCATGGACGCCGGCTCCATAAGCTCGGAGACGCGCGGCGGCTTTGGCTCGTCGTCAGAGGAAAACGGCCAATACCACGATGCCTCGGCACCAGCCGACAGCGCAAAGACAAGCACAAATGACAACAACTGCTTCATGTCCATATATTATACCAAAAATGGGCGAGCGCAGGGGAGCCGCGCAGCCAAGACCGCAAAACAAAAGAAAGCCGCGGCAAATGTGCCGCGGCCTCTTTTTGCCTTTGTCGCGAGAAGCGTTACTTCGCGATGACGCGGACCATCTCGAGGACCTTGTTCGAGTAGCCCCACTCGTTGTCGTACCACGAGCAGACCTTGACGAACGTCGGGTCGAGCTGGATGCCGGCCTTGACGTCGAAGATCGACGTACGGGCGTCGCCGCGGAAGTCGGTCGAGACGACCGCTTCGTCGGTGTAGCCGAGGATGCCCTTGAGCTCGCCCTCGCTGGCCTTCTTCATCGCCGCGCAGATGTCCTCGTACGTCGCGGCCTTCTCGAGCTCGACCGTGAGGTCGACGAACGAGACGTCGGACGTGGGAACGCGGACGGACATGCCGGTGAGCTTGCCGTTGAGCGCCGGGAGAACCTTGCCGACGGCCTTCGCCGCGCCCGTCGAGGACGGGATCATGTTCTCGAGGATGCCGCGGCCGCCGCGC
>CADCGZ010000049.1 GCA_902801025.1 uncultured bacterium
CCACATGGCGGGCACGCGCGTGTGGAACGAGGTCCTGATGTCAGTCGTGGCCGCGTTGTGATATCCGCCGATCCTGTCGAGCGCGCGGTTGATGGCTGCGCTTGTCGGATACTTCGCCGTCCCCTTGAACGCCATGTGCTCGACGAAATGGCTCCACCCCGCCTCGGCCGCCTTCTCGCGGCGGCTGCCCATCGGCATGGAGAAGCAGACCGAGCAGCTGTTCACCCCCTTCATCTCCGACGTCACGACGCACGCCCCGTTTTCAAGCTTCGTGATCTCAACATTCTCGAACATTTCTTCGTTCCTTTCTGATTTTCAAATTAAGTTTCAACACCCAAATTGATGCTACTATCCGAGTTGTTCTTCTGCCGCCATTGCGTTCCTTTTACGGCGAAAGATCCTGTACCCGATCGCACCGACTGCGGCAACACCACCTGCGACAGCAAGCGGAATCGCCCAAACCGGTGCCGTGACCACCGTGGTAGTCGTAGCAATAGGCACTCCAATCCATCCCGCAACCGTTGTCGCAATCGTACCGCCAATAGTCGCACCACCCGCAGCGCCGCCTATCGCCAGTGGCACAGTTCCCGCAATGGCCGTTCCGCCTGTCGCGATGCCAACACCCGAGCCAACGACAGCTCCTCCGACGCCGCCGATTATGCCACCGATCGTTGCGCCGGTTCCCGCAATTGCGGCACCGCTCACGCCAGCCGTGGTGACGGTCGTAGCCACCCCCACGGCGGCAGCAGTCGCTCCCGTTGCCGCAGCCCCGATACCAGTCAGCGCCGCTGCATTCGCGACACGCTCACAAACCTGCATTTCGTCATTCTTGTTTATGGTATTCTTCATGTTTTGACCTTTTCCTAGTTTTGACATTGAAATTATTGCATTAACGCCTAATTAAACTCAATGAGGGATATCCGAAGATATTCGTCCCGCCGTGCTATCCGTTGAGCAGCGCCTCGCGGAGCTTCTCCGGCGACGCCTTGCAGCCTTTCGGAAGGCTCAGCGCCAGGGAGCAGTTCTCCGGGCGGAACATCTCCGCGGCAATCGCCTGCAATTCAGCGGCAGAGATGCTCCGGATGCGCTCTTCTTCCTTCTCGGGGCGAATTATCTTTTTGTAAACTTTCAAACACATATCAAGCACATCATATTCACACTCGCAGTTACCTTCACTCGTCAAGACAAACAGACTTGCAAACTTCTCTCTTCGTGATGCCAACTCCCGCCTTCCGACTGGCTTTCGTATAAGTTCTTTGAGCTCACGGCCACAGAGTGAAAGAGCCTTTTCGAGCGAATCTGCCGACACCCCAGCAGATACAACGAACTCGCCATGGTCCTCATAAGAGTTGGAACAAGCTCCGACCGAATACGCAAGACCATGCCGTTCACGCACGCTCCGGAACAGCCGCGAACTAGAATCGCCGCCGAGTATGGTCGAAAGAAGCTGCTGTGCATGTCTGCGGGGATCGGCACCCTTCACTCCGCGGAACGAGATTATAAATCTCGCCTGAGACTCGCCGCAGCTCTCGACGACCATAGGGCTGATGGGCCAATCCGGGGTCGCAGGACGGTAGCGCGTTTCAGGGGCATGCGAGAGGGCATCGAACACAGGGCGCACCCGCTCAACGATTTCGTCGTGGTCAACCTTCCCGGTGGCGAGGAACATCGCGCCACGCGACGTGTAGCGGACGCGGTGGAACTCTTTGAGCGATTCGGCGTCGATGGGCGCTATGGATTTAGGCGTTCCGGTAACCAGTCTGCCGAGCGGATGGCGTGGCCACAGCCCTACGCACGCCGCTCTGAGAAACCTGTTCACTGTATCGTCTTCATCCATTTTGATTTCCTCAAGAATAACCTTCCGTTCTTTTTCAATCGCCGGCTCCAGGAACAGAGGGTGCGCAATCGCGTCTCCAAGAACGTCAATGGTGGTATTTACTCCATACGCAGGCACATACGCGTAAAACTTCGTCCAGAGTCTCGACGTGGCCGCATTGGTGATTCCTCCGAACCTGTCCATGATGCGGTTGACGATCTTGCTTGACGGATATTTCTCCGACCCCTGCAGGACCATGTGCTCGGCGAAGTGGCTCCACCCCGCCTCGGATGCCTTCTCGCGGCGGCTGCCCATCGGAATGTGGAACCCGAGGTTGCACACGTTCGAGCCCTTCATCGCCGACGTCGCGACGCACGCCCCGTTCTCAAGCTTCGTGATTCTAACATTCTCCAACATATATGCAACTCCTATTCTTGACAATTACTCAGCATTTTCATATGCGCTTATGCCCGCAGTGGTCACTGTAGTAGTTACCCCTACTGCCGCAGCCGTTGCTCCGGTAGTAGCCGCGCCGATGCCTGTAAGAGCCGCCGCATCAGCGACCCGCTCAAACACTTTGGTATTCTTGTCATTTTTCATTCCGCTCTCCTTGTTTGTTTTTCCGTTGTTCATTCCCATGCTCTTTCTTGTATTGTTATTACGTTGTTTGCTTCATCCTTTGCGGTACACACCCGTGCCACCACATTTCCTGCATGTTTCTCCCGTCCGTTGAAACACCCCTGTCCCATTGCACCGGAAACACTTGCCACTATATGATCTGGTATAGCCAGGGAGGATCAACCCCTTTCGTCCAATTCCCGAACCTATTTTATGACCATCCGCGTCATAATGTTCAACTGTGTCACGATTCCCCAAAAGACCGCCATTCATCCTCTTCACAGACTTTCTAACCCTCCCATGATCATATTTCAACGTTTCGACATCATGCCCCAAGAATCTTCGCTTAATGCTTCCTTCCCCAACTCTTGATCCATTTCGATAGACCTTGACATCGGTACGATCCCCAAAGAGACCCTGATTATGTGTATATTCCTTCGTTGTACCAGTATCGTAATTGTGAACAACCGTCCTTGGATTGCCCCAAAAATCAGTAGTCCTCCTAACCGTTGTCCCAGAGCGCGTAATCGCATTGAACAACGATTGTATGAACCCAGTTTCACGCCTTCCATGTCCCATGATAATCTCCTTTCTCCTTTAGGTTAACAAACAACAACTTGCCGCCCTTGTCGCAGCACTCACGTCTGCCGTCAAAAGACAGGCGGAAATATGAGATCATCTTCCACGGTTCGTCGACGTCAAGGCGAAAATCGTCCTTTGGAGATGTCTTTTCATCTTCTTCCGCATCGAAGCTTTCGGCATGCCGTCCGGACATCAGCTTCCCGACTATCCAGTGCGGGGCGGGCGAGGCAAGCCCAACGAACAGGCAAACGGCAAGCGCAACGAAAGCAACTCGGCTTGTCGCGGACCTTGCCGACTCGATTTTGCGCTGAATCCAATTGGCAAGCGCGTAAAGGAGCAATGTGAATCCGCACTGCATCGCCAGGTCGACAAGCTGGAGACCCCGCCATCCGCCAAGAGCAGCAAGGGGAAGAATCAGCGACGGCGCAAACCATAGCCAAAGTCTTGCCAGGCATCCGCAAAGCGAACAAGCGGCAAAGGCGGCAAGTCCGACCTCCAGGGGAAGCGCCATCGGACGCCAGTTCAGCCACCATTTGCCTTGCCCACGCCAACACTGCCCAAGTGCAAGCAGGAGGCATCCGCACAATGCAGCGTTCTTGATCGCTCCGCGCAGGACGAAATGCATGATCGCCGCTTCGCGTCCCACCATGACCGGGTCCAGCATTTGGCTTGCGGCAAACGAATGGTTGACAGCCATGACGGCTATCAGGCCGCCGGCCGCCATCATCCCCGCAACCACCGCCACCGACGGCGAACTTTCGTCTTTCATCTTGTCACTCCTTCATCATCACCAGCGGTGTCGTAGGCACGTAGGCCATGCCCCTCAAAGCAATTGTAGCCCGCAACCATGATCAGCATATTCATAGTTTTTCTCCTTAACTTGACATCAATCGTAGAAGGTTGTCCGACGAAACTCTCCAGTTCCACCGCATTTACGGCAAGTCTTGCCATGGTGAAGTCCGGTGCCATCACATCGGTAACATTTCCCGGTGACTCTTTTATATGAGCCATGGAAGAAGGTGTCTCCATGTTCCACGTGGTTGTCATCATCACTCATCACGCATTCGTCATAGAGCCACATAGCGCCTACAGCTCCTGCTCCTACAAGTAGTAATCCTATCATTTTATCCTCCTTGGTTTGAATGTGATTGCCTCGGATGGTCGTTACCACCATTTGAAATAACGACCTACACCAAACACGCCGGCGCCGACTGCTGCGACACCTCCACCGATTGCAGCCGGGATGGCCCACGCCGGTGCTGTGGCAATGCCAAGCGCGGAGGCGAATGTGGATGCCACCGCAGTTGCCGCGCTACCACCTAATGCGCCGCCGCCAATTGCCAACGGAATTGTTCCCGCAATCGCCGTGCCGCCCGATGCTATGCCTATGCCAGTGCCCACGGCCCCGCCTATGGTGGCGCCAATTCCCGATCCTACGGCTCCTATTGCCGCAAGAGTGCCAGCAGAGGCCGTTGTTGCGGTAATGGCCGCTGTCGTCCCTACCGCGGCGGCTGTTCCACCGACGACACCTGTGCCAATTGCGATTTTGTCTTTGATTGTATTCATCTTTGTTTCCTTTCTTTTTAGTTTTGTTTATGTGCCGTTAATGAACGTTAAAAAATGTCGTGTTCGCTTTCTTGGCTATACTTAGTCTAAACAACCCAAGAACGTTGTTCCAATCAATAGTTCGATTATCATATTTCATTACTTTCTTGCTGATTGGCTTCTTTCGTTGCCTTCAAGTTTAGTCTATTCATAACTCATATTTCGTCTTTACCACCTTGTATGGACAACTTCATGCCTCTTCTTAGACTTTGGGTGTGTAGGCAACGACTCTTCGTCATAATACCGATCCACATACCCTCCATTCTTGACCGCTCGACGTCTACCATAAGATGAAAGCTTCTTTGCTGCAATTACTATCTCCAAGTCTTTCTGTGCTGCCGCTTCATCGTCAGAAAACAGTTTTTCCTGCGTGCAACCGCAATCGACTTTATTGCATCCTGCAATGCCGCACTTCTTACCACTATGCTCAAACACCATCTTCAATAAATTGGACAGGACAACTGACTGCGTGTATGCGTATGCCCCATCTACCTTTCGACCATCATTTACGCCCTCTTCTCGCAATACAAAGTCAGCTACATGGAGACATTCATGCGCCAAATCCGCTATATCACTCGCGCAATCCGGATCAATACCTGGCATCACAATAAACACTCGTCGCCTACCATCGCTAAACGAGAAGCTATGCTTGATTCCAGCATTCTCAAGGCGGATCAACTCCCTTCCAAAACATTTCTTGAGGCAATCTACGCTCCTTGAATTTCTCCGAAGCATTTTATACAATGCAACGAGGCAACGCTCAATCGAGCCTGCAACTAAGAAGACTACCCTACGCCACGCCTTCACTTCCAGTTTGAACATCCTTACTTCAGACATCATCTCTTTCTGTTTATCTTTCATGGTTTTTCTCCTTGATAATTCTTTCCAAGTTCGCTATATAATGAAATCCCCCAAAATCGTTTGAAGCGCTCTTCCCCACGCTTGTACGATTTAATATAATATAATTGCTATTGTTATTGACAGCCATATACGATTTTTAATATAATTACTGCAAACTCAAACTAGAACAAGAATCAGACCGATGGATAAAAACGGAAAGAAAGTTGTCGCATTCTCCTTTTTTGACGAAAAAGAGGATTATCGCGAGATCAAATCGCTTTTTAAAGACGTGCTTAAATCAACCCGAGGTTGGGATAATGCCCGAAAGAGAGGCGCAACACCATCAATGCAGAACTTCCAAGACAAAGACTTCATGTCTGACGATTTCAAGGACGTCATTGATAAATATTGGCGGCCTTCAACAGCATTGGCACTCTCCCTGAAAAATAAAGGCGTCGACATAGACGAATATCACCTTATATTCCAACCCAAATGGGGAAAGAAGGGATTTCAGGAGAAGGCCGCGACATATATTCAAGAGTCCATTAAACGATTGGTCGCGCCAAACCAAATCAAAGTCTCTCTTGATCCAATCGACATCGGCAATGGACATGACTTCGAAACAGTGTACTGCGCACTGTACGATTACCTCCAAGACTATCTCTGCGAGCATAAGAAAGAACACAACAACGAGAATCCCCCCCGATACCTTGTCCATGTCACATCTGGCTCACAGGCCGCACGAATGTGTCTTTTTCTCCTCGCCCAGAATAGATGGATACCAGCCGAATGTGTTCAACTTTGGACAGAAGACCCACGAGACAAAAATCAAATCGGCAAATGTGCCGTCACCAATCCGGTACTTTTATCATCCGAATCCAAAAAGCTTGCTGAACTACGCAAGAAGAACGCAGAAACGAATCAATTGACCCTAAAACAGCATATCAAAACACAAGACAAAAACTACAATAAGATCATTGAAGACATAGAAAAGATTGCAACCAGAACAAACGAACCCATTCTGCTCCTTGGAGACACTGGCGTCGGCAAATCTGAAATCGCGAAACAAATTTTCGAAGTGCGCAAAAAACGACATATGACCAAGCAAAAAGGGAAGTTCCAGCACTTTAACTGCAGCGGGTTCAAAGGCAACCTAGTGGAGTCAACTCTATTTGGTCATGTGAAGGGAGCCTTCACAGATGCGACCCGAGACAAACCAGGCATAATAGAACTGGCCAATGGAGGTGTATTGTTCCTTGACGAAATAGGCAACCTTCCGCTCGAAACCCAAGGAAAGCTGCTGACAGTATTAGATACGCATAAGTTTTACAAGCTTGGAAATGATAAATCTCCAAAAACATCGGAATTCTTTCTCATCTGTGCCACCAACGAAGACCTTGCACAACGAGTTGAAGAAAAAACGTTCCGCCGCGATCTCTTCGAGCGCATCAGGACTTGGACCTATACAATTCCCGGATTGGCCAACCGAAAGGACGACATCGCCCCCAATATCAAAGAAGAGCTGAAGAGGTTTGAAAATGAATACGGACGCCGTGTGACACTCGATGGGCAGCCCTTCGAGCAATTCTTGAATTATGTGAAATCCATTCCTCTCAAGGGAAACTTCAGAGAGCTCAGACGCATGATCTGGCACATGGCGACGTTTGCCGACAACGGCGTCATCAACATGGACTTGGTCGACATGGAAATCAAACAGCATAAGAGCGAAAACGCCCCACATACCCAAAGCAACGCCAAAACATCAGTCATGGATACGACCGTAGGGCCTAACAAAAGTAACGCTGGCGATCTTGCCGATAAACTGCTGCTGCAACTATTTGGCGACGGCTATAAAATAAAGTTCGACCCCCTCTTTCTTTGCCAACTTCGCTACGTAATCAGCGTCTGTTGCCAGGGATCTACGAGAAGTGCCGCAGATGTCGGACGAACAATTTCTCCGGCAAGATTGCGACAATCCAAAAATGGCGGCAATGCCAACAACATCTTAGCAAACTTCTTCAAGCGCAAAGAAATCCGCGAATACAGATTATCTTTTGCGAAAATTAGAGAACTGGCAAACCTGCCACGGCTCATAGGGTCTCACTGACAAATTCCTACTTGAATAGCTCCCTCAATGGTATGCAACTTTCGTTCCAAGCAAGGCGCGCACCATTCAAATACCTAGAGAATGACGACGCTGGGATTGTTCTATTCAATTGGTCGACAAGAAACTCTGCCTGCGAAACAAATTTGTGCATTTTCATAAATTCGCCAAGAGAATTGACCTGACGCACCACATCATTTTTAACGAGCCAATCAACTATGGCACGATACGCCCTTCCACGTTGAGACAACTCGCCCAAAACGCCTTCGCCAAGTTTCGATGCTCCTCTATAACTCTCACCCCCCATTTCAGGAATTTCAAACTCAACCCGACCATCCGCGAGACGTTTAATCCTGATCACATAGGCATCGTCAAACCAATATGGATCTGCACCAGAAATGGAGAAACCACTGTCATCGCCATCCCAATCAGCGTCTTCATCGGTGTAATCCCATTCGGCACTATACATATCATCCTCATTCTCTAGCGGGATGTCTTCGTCATCAGGCGAAACATCCAGAACAATGTCTCCTGTCTGTTCAAGCCTTTCAAGAAAACGTTGCACTTCGCGCGGCGACTCACTACAAACCAGGCCGACTTGCGCTCGCAACGCCAGTTTCACCTTCTGATCAATCTTCGCAGACTGCGTCGCATTCTGAACTGCCTCCAGAGACGGCTTCATTCTCAATTGCAAACTAATGCTCATCTTCGACCTCCTCCGTCAATTGTTCACGTTCACCCCAGAGATCGAACATCACCTTGGCGAATGGCGTGTCCAGCGACACCGCGCTGCCCTTCTGCGCGAAGTTGAATAGTTGCCGTTTCTGGCGCTGGAACAGAAGCTCTGTAAACCCGTCTTCATACTTGCCAATGTCGCTTGCCTTTGCCTTCAACCCCTCCCAAAGCGTCCTTATGTGCTCCTCATTGATGTTGGCGTATTCCGTTTCATAGCCCTCCCCGTCGCATGTCACAGCTTTCTTAAAACCCTCGTAATCATCATCCTTCACGAAGTTGTGTACTTCTTCCGAACCATTCTCGCCAAGTTCTGTCATCAGACCTTCAAGGAAGAGAGTGCGCGAGCGTGCGATGTCGATCCCTCTGCCGCCAGTATGAAAACCCTGCATCGCCACCTGGAGTCCCCGCTCTCCAAAGGCCTGCGCCGCAACCAGCCCCTTCACGCCCATTGGCCAAAGCATGAAAACGAGACGACGCGTCAGGTCGCCAGCCTTCCCGGCCCCCAGTTTCTTGTTACACATGCTAGTGCGCGCATTAAGCGACGACCAGAACATCTCATCCCACGACATACCGCCGGCCAGCGAACAGCTGAACGACCTTGCGCCATCAGGAATTCGGGCATCTGAATATCCGAGGCCATCCCAGTCGACATGAAGCGCACCACGCGAACCGACTATTTGATGTATCTGCTTCTTGCCGTTCGCCCCTGTAACTACCATATCCAACACGGACGAAACCCCTGATGGCACCACGCACTCGCTACAAGACCGTTCGCGAAGCAGTTCAATCTCTTTGACAACTTCCTCGTTAGACGTCTTTCCGCAAAGCATACTTCCAAGATCCAGTAGATCATAGAACCCGAACGACACGCCCTTGTGCGTACATGCGCAATAGGCAAGTCGCGATAACGCAGCGATCGCTTGACAGACATCCATACGCCTGGACTCATTCTCTGCCCCGAGCTTGCACAGTTTGTCTATCACATCTTTCCCAAAACCGCCAGGCTTATATTTCCTGTCAAATAGACCTCGAATCTCAGCGCAAAGATTAATCGCGTCAATTTCCTTTGCATATGCCGCTTGGTTCTCATAAACGATCTGGAGCCCCATAACAACATCACGATCATATTGCGCCGCTGGTTGCTCTGAGCCAACCTGACGAAGGTTATTGCAGGGCAACATCTTATGTGCCTCTTTCTGAGCGCTGTCGGAAACAGGATAGTGTCCAACCATCTCGTCTCCATCGAAATCAGCCGCAAAACCCTTGCAGCAAAGAGGCGATATCTGCAACGTCTCGCCATTGGCGTTCTTAATCGGCACCGGATAGAACGCCTGGAATCCGTCTCTATGAAGGGTTGGTTGACGGTTGAGCAGAATGACAGGACGATGTACTTGCAGGTATTTGCAAAGCTCACTGTATTTCTCATCATCTGAAATAGTTGTCAGCGATCTCTTCCAAGACCACCCAACCCGCTGCACCGGCTCACCACATACGGACTGGTCAGGCAATATTCTGTCACCAATCAATTCCCACAGGACATCCACCGGCACGCCGACATCATTCCACTCCAAATCCGGATTCGGCGTAATAACCAATCTGCAAGAACGATCAACCCTCCGTCCCAGTCCATCGTGCCGTAATATGCCTGTCTTTTTATCTAGACACTCAGCAATCTGCTTGAACAACACTTCGACCGCCTGTCCAATTCTCCGCTCGTTAGAATTGCGACACGCTCTGACAAGATCTCGATAGGAGTCGTTGATGTCCCACTTCTTGCGGTTGGCGGGCAGGCCTTCCCGTTCGCGGTCAAATGGCCGACGATAACGCATGGGGAGAACCGGAATGATACACAGCCTGGGCAAACCAGCCACTTCAACAGGCGATCCGACAAATGCTCCGGCTGGATAGTCAACGGCAACCGGGAGTTCAATGTACCCCCACTTGTCGTCATCTTGAGTATGATCAGCGCATACCCAGTCACCAAAAATCGCAGTATCGAACACACTCCCTTTGTCGGTCTTCAACTCGTAGGCATATGGGCGTTGCGGCACAAGCGAAGTTTTCGAATGATCGGGGCAAGTCACCGCAAAGTCTCCCAGCGAACGACCGGACTTCGCTTCGCAAAGCAGCGTGAGTAATTCATGAGCCTTAAGCTTGCCCAGCTTGAGTTTTACTTTCCCAGATTCATTTTCCTTGCCAGCGCGTTCGCCAAAGCGTATTGCCTCGTCTTTGTGAATGTCAAATCGCCCACAACAAGTCATCTTCTCCACGCCTGCCGGCCACGCAATCGGACACATTCCCTGTCTTGGGACAATCTCGGCATGAAGCCATTCCTTGTTTGGCTTGTAGTCTTTAAATGTCACAACGAACGAACACGACGCAGTCTCTCCGTCCGCCGGTCTGGGCGTCCACTCATAGATCTTGCCGTCGCTCTCGTCGCCTGACTCAGGAAGCGGACGAATCGGCACCGAGCAATCATACCCCCAACTGCGAAAGACCTCTGAAATATGCAGGCTCTTATCCCCAGATATGCGAAATCGCCCGACCAAAGGATTACGACAGCCCTGTTCCTGCTTACAAGTAAAAGAAGCCGTGCGCCCCACGGAAAAGCCACCATCTGAATCGACACGCCTTGCTTTATCTCCGATTCCACTCATGATTGATTCAGGAGGCAATATGGAAAACCGGACTTTCCCTTTTTCGGGCTGATCCATTCCAATGCACAAGGCAAATAGCCAATCGCGCAAAACTCCAGGGAATCCAGAGAAAAGCTCCTTTGTAGGCGGGCATCCCTCGCCATTCCAATCCTTGGCCCATTGAGCATCGGACTTCGCGCCCAGCATTTCCTCAAGAACATGCGGCACGTCATACGCGGCAAGCGCCCACGCCTCCATCTCTCCAAGCCGTTGGCCACCACCAATCTGACGCCCATGCGTCGCCTGTTGCGTTGCAGATTCGTAGTTCGCATTGGGCCCACCTCGACGCGCCTGCGCCTTGAATTGCGGCACATGGTGAAGCCGGACAATATGCTCGAATCCGACCAACACTGGGCACTCGGTCTGCGAACCGTCTGGCAAAAACAATCTAACGCACCCCTGCCTATTCAATCCGGTCTCAGCGAGAGCATTGCGGATTCCATCATGGTCAAGGCGATCATTGTCGACACAGCCCGGCTCCATAGACATATCGCCATCTTTGAAGAGCCGATTCTTCTCAACGCCAGAGTGAAGCAGCCAACCGAGATGTGTCTCCAGCAGCTGTCCCGGATTCATCCGCGAGAGCACCCCATGCGGATTGATCAAGATGTCAACGGCCCTGCCCCTTAACCCTTCCGGCAGATTTGGGTCATCTGGAAGATGCGGCATCTCCTTCTTGTCCAGCACCTTCCCGACAACGCCCTTGTTTCCGTGCCGTCCCATCAGCTTGTCGCCTAAGCCCAAAGGAACTTTCTTTGCGATTTCATAGGCAACTCTTAAGGCCGCGCATTGAGACTTGTCCCCGTCCTTGAACTCGGACATGGACGGCACAGAGCAAAGGCGCGCCTCGTCTGGGTCCTCATAACGAATCGAAAACGACTTTGGGGACTTTCCCTTCGCACCGCCGTCTTCGAATGCCATGATTACATCATCTTGCCGCAAAGGAGTGCAACAATCCAGCCGACACTCGGTGGGCGTCCACTCTGAGCCAATCTCTCGCGAAAAGCACTTGCGCTCCCATATTGCCATTTTTTCCGCCGCGTCGCTGCTGACAACCATCGCATCGTCAACATTCCAACCATACCACGGCATATACGCCACAAGAAGATCGCGACCAAGTGCCAGCTCCCCGTTCTCGTCAAGGCAATTTGGGCAAATGCCAATATTCCGCAGCCGCGCTGTCTTTTCGGCAAGAACACTTTCAGCACCGGTCTTCACAAGAGGAGCGCAACGCCCGTCGACGGGCGTTGCCTGGCGCAGATTCTTCGCCCCCAGCATATTCCGCACGTCGTCGTTGTGCTCGGCAAACGGAATAAGGGACACTCCCCATCCAATACAGCCAGCAGCCGCTCCACTCTCCCTATCTGCGCCCTCGGCTGGCACAATACGTCCATCTGCAGCCACTCGAGCGCAGCGCGCCAGTTGCAATGAAATCCCAATCATTTCGGATTCCGGCGTCTCTATTGGACATAGCCGACCGCGAAACGACGGGTGGTTCTGGCGAAAATCCAACGGAACGCAAAGTGCCGAATCACGCGAAATCAGATATCGTTTTACTCCAAAGATATTTGCCATTAGCTCCAAAGCGTTGTTCGGCCGTACAATGACAAGCAATCCTTTATTCCGCAAAGCCTTTAATGGAACAAGACTCTTGCCAACAGCTTCCTCAATCTTGGCTATCGCTTCCTTACCCTTTACAAACAGCTTACCATCCTTGCTCTGCTCATAGAGTTTTTTGCAAAGGCGGAACTCCAACCATCGCGGAAACGATACAAGCACACGATGTTCGAGATCGTCGTAATCGTCGGGCGGAGGCAGAGATTCGGCATGGGCGCAAACGAGCTCGTAGACATCCTTCCCCTCGTTTTCAAATGCCGGCCTCAACCAATCGGGGATCGACTTCTGGGCATCGCCCCACAACGGGCCTAGCGGCATATCCTTTCGCAATCTTGCAAAGGATTCTCTAAATCGTTCCATATCCTTTGAAGACTGCTTCTTTCCATCCCGAAGCCGTTTAACATCTTTGGGCCAATTCAGTCGACGATCTTTCTTGGTGGCGCAGATCTTCGCATAAGATCCGTCCGGGAAACCTATCCTCAATTCGACCTTGTGTTCGACCTCGCGCCTTGCGCGACCAGCGGGATACACGAGACGCACACCCGGCTTTTCTCCCAGCCACGACTGCCACACCAACGCCTGCGCATGTCCAGATTTCTCCGACGACTCGACAAACACGTTGTCAAACGGCAATGGCATCTTCAGCTTTAGAAGCAAGTTGCCGCCGTTGTCGAGAATGTCGATTCCACATCGCCGACCCGCATCCTCAACATTCGAGATAACCTCCTGCAACGTCAGGTTATTCATCCAACAATCCCTTGCCATCTCTTCAGAGGGAAGGCGCAGCCGAACGGAAACATTCTTTCCCAGCACGTTAGACAGCCATACGGATGCATGGTCATTCCAAGCCTTTTCAGACTCGCTGTCAAATACCAACCAATTGGCAAGATGATTATCCATAACTACTCCAATCTGTTGCCATCACACTACGCACCCTTGCTCATTCTGGTCACATTGCCCCTTCAGCTCCTCCCGCATTAGCCGCAATGCCGTAATTATCAACCCTTCCATGAACTCGGAGAAAACAGTTTCATTATTTGCAAGCGATGAAACATTCACCCTCAAATCACCATGGTACGGCGGAGGCGTTTCCTCTCCCTCAACTATTCCACAACCAGCCTCCCACTTGTAGTCATCTTTAGAATGGTCATTTAGCAAGTCTTCATCTTTCGGAACAGAGGCAACACGATCCTCAACAATTGGCAACGGGGGAAAATCAATCGCAGCATCTCCACCATTCAATTCCCCCGACCGAAGAAGAACGCTGGCAAAAGGCTCTTCTTCACGACCCTCAATGCGACGCTTAATGTTTGACGCGTATTCTGAACGGACCTCTACCATATGCGGACGCAGTCCACCATCGGATTTGGCGTCAAGAACCGCCCATTTTTCCTTGTTTGTCTTGCAGTCTCTTATAACAATTGCAAAATCTGGCGTCTTTTTACTGCTTCTATCCCCGCTATAGACAAACTCAGAGTTTTTTTTCTTATTGCGTTTCCATGCCGTTATTCCGTGCAACAATTTAACTTCTATGTCGCCTTTTCTAAAAACAATGCTCCCCTCATCACAATTCTCAAGCATTCGACCATCTATACAATTATATTTTAACTCATCTCGCAATGCCAATATCATATGTGCATAACACCAATTCTCATATACAATAGAATATTTTAGTTGCAATCTTGACTCTCCATTCTCGCCCATCTCAATCTTGGGGATTCTCCAAATTCCATCCATCTTATCCCCAACCCACCAGAACCGCGCACGGGAATAGTCTAGCATAAGAAAATACAATTTAAGATATGCGTCATCACAGGAAAATTCAGCAACATCAACATCGAAAACCGACAAAGCCTCATGACCAGATAAGAATATTGGATAAGACATCAAGCCGAAAACAATCTTCCTTAATCGTCTCGCTGCCCACAACTTACGTTGAAAGCTTTGCAAAACCGCGCTATTTTCAGCAAGAATATTCTTTTTTGACGGAGATTCATTACCCACCAAATCACTAAGCTGCCTCTCTTGCCTTTTAATTCGCACGGACAGATTGTCGTCGACAATATTAATTCTATTCAATACAAACACATCTAAAAATGTGTACAGAGCCGAATGAGCATGCGTATTAAACGTTGCCAGTCGCCGTGGCTCTAGCACAGTTTCTTCGGACACATCAACAATTCTGTCGGAGCCACGAAATCTCAGCGCCGAGGAGATTCCAGCCAGAGTCCGATTGTTACAATGCGATATTTGCGAGATTCGTCTATGGTAGAGGACTCCGCAAAATGACATCTGTGCCGACTCATTGATCTGTGCGAGAAGCGGCCTCATCTTCTTCACAACACGTAAAAGAGCGCGAAGCATGACATCTGGGCTTTCGACTGATGTATAACCATCGCTCCAACCAACCGAAAATTGATTTCGAGCCATTTGCCACTTAAAATCATTAAGTACAAAATGCGGAAGCCCTTTATCCAACAGATTTTTCACCATTCTGTCATAATACCCTCCACGAACATCCGAATTTTCTAGCAAAATCGTCACTTCTGCCATCGGGATAAAACGTGCTTGCTTATCCTTATATTCAATAAGATATAGCAAACTAGTTCCCATCGTGTCCCGAAACAGTTTAAAATTCGACTCCGCCACATTGTATTTCAGTTTAGAATCATAGTGATCCCACTTAAAGTCAACCTTTTGTCTTAAATCGGCAATGTTGACGCAAACTCGTATGTCCGGCATGCTTCCGACCTGTAACATGTATAAACCAGTCGCATCGCCATCCTCAAGGGTGATACTTGCGGAAACGACGGCGGAGGCATTCGTTGTAAAAGATGGCAATGGATCAGCCCCTGGACACAAAGGAGGCAATTTGTCGTGATCTTCTATGTCAAGACAGACTTTCATATACGAGAAGGTCGTTCGCCAATAGTGATCTTACTTTTAAAAAACTCGTGCGAGATAGGCATATCACGCAAAGCATCTAGCAAGTCCTTCCGGGCTGCAGTTTCATCTCGAAGATAGTCAAATCTATACCGCGACAACACTCGTTGTACAATTGCCTCATCCAGCGCTATCATCTGACAATCTTTCTTTGTTGTTTTATCGGTTCCACACCCGTCAAAGAATGGACGATTGACTATATACTTGGCCATTTCAAGGCGCACCCTTGGACTTGGTGTCAATCTCAGGTCAGACAATTTCTCTGTCACATACTTAAACTTTTCAACAACAGTGTTGTCAATGGCGTCGCCACCAATACTTGTATTACACCACGAACTGTATTTCCCAAATGTCACTTGGTAATTAAACTCACCACGGTCAAAAGATGGAGTTTCAGTTGGGAAAACAACATCATTGCTATTCGGCTTCAGTTCCAAATAATTGCATCGATCATAAAAACGAGCACTAAATCTTTGAGTCGTCTCGTCAAAATTGTTTGTCCCTATGAATCGCAAGTTGCGCGGCACATTAATGACAGCGTTTTTCTCATCCTGCGAGTCATCAGATGGGACTCCAAGCAAGAGCCGCTCATCATCTGGGCGCGAAATCAACTGCATAAAATTTGAAAAATAATGTTCAACTCTAGAGAGATTCATCTCTTCAAGACAAACAATGCCAACATTATTCTTTAAAGGCCCATTCAGTTTACGAAGAAACGGAACTAACCCTGTATCTGCACACACATACCCTCCGTTGAGATTCCAATGCCCTAAAACGTCACTCGGTTCCATCCAAGCTGGATTTACATCAACAGTGAGAAAGCCTGACTTAGCATCCACCTTCTTGTTCCCCGACAAGGCTCGCGCATACAACGCAGCCAAAGTCGATTTGCCACATCCGGGAGCACCGCCTAAAAGCGTAAACATGCCGCACTTGACACATGTATGGAACCGAACAATATCTTGTGCATCATACTCATACCCGCACTTCTTGCAATCTGCGATAAAATTCTTCAAGAACGCCAACTCGTCTTTGTTCCAATCGCACGCGCCTGTATTCCGTTGGCCTTTTTGAGTGGCTTTATGGGCAAGCGGCGGCAGTACTGGTTGCGTAAATTGTGGCGGCAATTCTGGCGGCAGTACCTGCAGATTGGATTCGTTCCCTCGCTCACTATTAGCATGAACATTACCTGGCCTCATAGAACCTGTACTATTCTTCGCCTTTAATGGTTGTCGAGACCTCGATACTTTCAATTCCTCCCATGACCCAACATCTAATACAGCATGCGCACCACAACTAGCATGCGAATTTTCTTCCTTAGGAAGCAACAAGAGAAACTGGTGATTAGCATCGAATGCCATTGGGGCAGCCAGATTCACATTCTCAACATCCCAGAAATCTTTACGCGATATGCATTTCACATCCAAACACTCAATGTCTCCACCACCAACATGAGAAAAGCCCTTAAAAAAAGAGTCCGTTTCGCTGTCATAGATGATAACATGTCCATTTCCTCCTTTATTCGCAGGACCTCCAATTAGAGGAATGTCAGTGCACATAATTCTTTGGGCATCAGAATCTATGAAGAAATCTTTGGCGTTCCGCACCTTTTTACTTTCATTAACATAATCCCAAGGTATTACCTGAACAGGGGATAGTAATCCGTTGTTAGCAATGTATACATATTCGTCTTGCACCCTTTCAGACTCCCGGCGTACAGATTTGCAGCACACCCACTGCCCAGTCATATATTCGGGAGCGGTATTCAAAGATTTTTGGTCTCCATTAATTACCTCCAAGCCAGGCAACCTTACCTCGTCCGCATAAAACTTCTTGCCCTTCTTCTTGTCCCTTGTTATGATTTTTCCAAAAAAAATGGCAGGGCATTCTAGATCCTTAGGGAATGGAATGGAGAACTGTTTCATTGGACCTCCTTACATTTTGCACCTTCAAGTGCCCTCAGAGCCGATTTGATGTCTGAAAGGGTATAGCGGCCAGGCGTAAAGACCACCTTGTCGCCGACGACTTTCCACCGCGGCGCAGGCCTTTTCGCACCTGGGCGTTTCGCGCGCGGCTTCGCCGCGGCTTTTCCGCCGCGGCTATCAGAACTCGACTTCACGCTTTTGCGCTCTTTCATTTTCTCGCCAACCTTTCAGTGTTTTACAGCTTGAATAAAATTGCCACATCCAAACTACACATACCCAGGAAGAGGGAGTATCAACCCCTGCTTACGCAAGTATTATAGCATAATAATCAGGTCTGCGGACGCAATTTTTGCGGACGAATTTCCGCCCGCAGGCCTGCCCGAGCTCTCTCTGCCGGACGCTCTCTATGAGCATACTACTATACGAGCGAGCGCGGCGAATCTGCCATTGCAAACGAAAAATGACAGATTTTGTAAAATCAAAATTGCCACATTACAACAGATATACTGCGCCATAGTAAATCAGGCAGCATTTTAGACGTTGGCACGGAGTTTGCTAAATGGGGTGCGACGCTGCGATGGTCGCGGCGCAAGAAAGGAAAGATGAAACTGATCATAGCCTACATTCAGCCAGAGCGACTGAATGCCGTAAAGCAGGCGTTGTTCGCCCGCGAGATATACAAGATGTCCGTCACAAACGCACTTGGCTGCGGAAAGCAGGGCGGATACCTCCACTTGTACAGAGGCGCCGTCACAAGAAGATGCGCCTTGCAATCGCGGTGAACGACCACTTCATCGACAAGACGATCGAGGCAATCATCGAAGGCGCGCGCACGGGAGACATCGGCGACGGAAAGATCTTCGTCCTTCCGATGGACGAATGCGTGAGGATAAGAACCGGCGAGCGCGGCCCGTCGGCAATAGGATAGCGTTAGAAAGGAAAACCAAATGGAACCATCAGCAATAGCAGCACCAGAAGTCCAAACCAACCTGAACGTAGTCTGGACCCTCATCGCCGGCATACTCGTCTTTACGATGCAGGCGGGCTTCGCGCTCGTCGAGACCGGCTTCACACGCGCAAAGAACGCCGCGAACATCATGATGAAGAACCTGATGGACTTCGCAGCGGGCTCACTCGGATTCTACATCCTCGGCGCAGCGCTTATGTTCGGCGCTACGAAGCTGGGCGGCTGGCTCGGCTGGGGCGGACTGGGGATGCCGTCGCTATCGACCGGCGAAGGCGTCTGGGACTGGACGTTCCTCTTCTTCCAGACGATGTTCGCCGCGACAGCCGCGACCATAGTCTCCGGCGCGGTAGCGGAACGCATCGAATTCAAGAGCTACCTCATCTACTCGGTGATCGTGTCGGCTATCGTCTATCCGATAAGCGGACACTGGATGTGGGGCTCGCTCGCGGGCGAGGCGTCGCAGGGCTGGATTGAAGCCCTTGGCTTCCACGACTTCGCGGGCTCGACGGTCGTCCATTCAGTCGGCGGATGGATTGCGCTCGCTGGCGCCATCGCGCTCGGCCCGCGCATCGGAAAGTACCACGCAAACGGCAAGCCGAACCCAATCCCTGGGCACTCGCTCGTCCTCGGAACGCTTGGCGTCTTCCTCCTGTGGATCGGCTGGTTCGGTTTTAACCCCGGCAGCTACACCGCCGGCATCGGCTCCATCGGCCGCGTCGCGATGACCACCAACCTCGCTGCGTGCGCCGGCACGATTGCCGCGCTCATCACCGCCTGGGTAATCATGGGCAAGCCCGACCTCACCATGGCTCTCAATGGCTCGCTCGCGGGTCTCGTCGCGATTACCGCGCCCTGCGATGTCGTGACCGCCAACGCCGCAGTTGTCATCGGACTCGTCGCAGGCGTGCTCGTGGTCCTATCGGTGTTCGCCATCGACCGGATACACATCGACGATCCCGTAGGCGCGGTGTCGGTCCACTGCGTGAACGGCGTCTGGGGCACGCTCGCTGTCGGGCTCTTCGCGGCGCCTGCTGCGGCCGGATACGGCAACGAGATGGTGGGGCTTTTCTACGGCGGCGGCTTCAAGTTCCTTGGCGTGCAGCTCGTCGGCGTGGGAATGACCGCCGTATGGGCGCTCGGAACGGGTCTTGTGATCTTCTTCGCCCTGAAGAAACTCGGCATCCTCCGCGTCAGCGCGAAGACGGAGCTCAAGGGCCTCGACGTGACCGAACACGGGCAAGACGCCTATGCCTCGTTCCAGTTCTTCAGCAACACATAATTCGTCAACACCCACACAATTCAACGTCAACGCAAAAAAGGAAAAGGAATCGTGATGATGAAAGCATCCATAGCAGTCCTGGCCGTCGCCGCATCCTTCGCGGCGGCAGCAGAGACGAACGAAGTCGAAAGTGCGGAATCCTCTGCGTTCTTCGTCGAAGCCTCGGTAGACGTCCTAAGCGACTACATCTGGCGCGGCAAGATCTGCAACGGGAATCCCGTCTGGCAGCCGAGCGTCACGCTCGGGTACGACGCAGGCGACTTCGGAAAGATTTCCGCAAACGTCTGGGCCAGCATGGACTTGACGCACCGGCGCGGAACAATGAACGCAAGCCGCCACGCATGCGGAATCCAGGAGCTTGACTACACGCTCGCGTATGCCAATTCGTTCGGACCCGTAGACATCGAGATCGGGCACATCTGGTACTCGTTCCCCTATGGAAACGGACGCTCCACCGAAGAGCTCTACGGAACCGTAGCGTACAACAACCCGATCGTGACTCCGTCGTTCACTGCGTACTGGGACTACCTCGACACCGCCAAAAACGATGTCTCGGCCGTTTACGCGACATTCGCGCTCTCGCACGAATTCGAGCCGATGGAGAAGCTGACCGTCACGCCGTCGGCCGCCCTGAACTTCGCCAACCACGCCTACACAGGCTCGGCCGGCGGAACCGAAGCAACCGACTTTACGCTCGGAGTCGCGGCGTCCTACGCCGTCACGGAGTGGCTCTCGCTCGGAGCGCAAATCAACTACACATGGACGCCCTCCCACACGCTGCGGCACGAGGGCTACATGGGCGAGGGCGAGCACCAGATCGTCTGGGGCGGCGTCAACGCAACGCTCAAGTTCTAAACACTTTGCCTGCGGCGACGGTCTTTACGTATTTGCGCCGTCGCCGCAGGCCCCTTTTAAAGTGAAAGGTCTTTATAAAATCTCGGCGGCAACGCCGCGGCTCCACCTAGGAGATACCGCGGCAAATGTGGAAGAGATGGCTCGGCTTGCCCGAAAGGCGGCCGAGTCTGGCGTTGCGGCGATTGTCTTCCCGGAACTGTGCGTCACGGGCTATACATGCGGCGACCTTTTCTTCCGCGACGAATTTCTCGACACCGCCGAAAAGGCGCTCGCCGACTTCGCAAATGCGACGGCCGACCTTCCGACCGTATCGATCGTCGGCTTTCCCGAAAAGTCCGGCCCCGCGATATACAATTCCGCGGCAGTCGTTTTCGCCGGCAAGGTGGCGGGCGTCGTCCGGAAGCGCTGTCTCCCGACCTACCGCGAATACTACGAAGCGCGGCAGTTTACGCCCGCGCCTCGCGGCGAACCGCCAAAGGTCTTCAAAGTGGGAGGACTTTGCTTTTGCGTTGAGATATGCGAAGACCTCTGGGCAGCGGTGCCACCAAGTTCTCTCGCCGCCGCGAACGGAGTCGACATCGTCTTCAACCTTTCCGCAAGCACTGACTATCTCGGCAAATCCGCGCGCCGCCGCGAAATGGTGCGCCAGCAGAGCCAGCGTCTCGGCTGCGCTTATGCGATGGCCTGCGCCGGCATTGGCGAGTCGAGTTCGGACGCCGTCTTCGGTGGAGACTCCATGATCGCAGTAGCCGGACGCATCGCGGCAGACAGCGGGCTCTTCTCCTGCGAATCCTCTCTTGTTGACGCAGTCGTAGATGTCGACGCCCTTCGCTATCGCAGGCGAAGCGCGACATCAATGGCGGCAGCGGAAAAGGTCGCTGAAATCGTAGCGATAGACGCGAAACTCCCCGAGGCGGAACCAAGTGAAATTTCACGATCCCCCTTCTTGGACGAATTCGGAGAACCCAACTGGCACCGCGACATTCTCGCAATCCAGGCGGCGGCTCTCGCGCGGCGCATGGAAAGCGCACACTCCGAAAAGCTCGTCGTTGGCGTCTCAGGCGGCGCAGATTCCGCGCTTGCGCTACTTGGCGCGGCGGCGGCGATAGATCGGCTCTCCTTCCCGCGCGAAAACCTCATTGTTGTAGTCATGCCGGGCTTCGGCTCTACCGGACACACGCAAAGCACCGCCGCGGAACTTGGACGCGCCGTTGGGGCGACATGCCGCGTCGTCGACATTTGCGAAGCATGCCGCCGCCATCTTGCGGATATCGGCCATGATGAAGCGACGCACGATATCGCCTACGAAAACGTACAGGCGAGGATGCGGACAATGGTGCTAATGGACATCGCCAACATGGAGCGGGCGCTAGTCGTTGGCACAGGTGACCTTTCAGAAATCGCGCTTGGCTGGAACACATACAACGGCGACCACATGAGCATGTACCAGCTCAACTGCTCGGTGCCGAAGACAATGGTCCTCGGTGCACTCAAGCTTGTCGCGGAGGAATCGGCAGAGCCACTTCGGTCGATTCTAAACGGAATTGCCAACGCGCCTATCACGCCAGAGTTAGTTCCCGGCGCGGCGGCTAACGACTCGGAGGCTCGTCTCGGGCCATACGAGCTACACGACTTCTTCCTCTTCCACTTCCTCGCAAATGGAACGGACGCCGAAAAGATGCTCGCGCTTGCCCGTCTCGCGTTTAGGGGTATTTACCCTGATGAGACGATCACAAAGACGCTCCAGACCTTCCTCCGTCGCTTCCGACAGGCGCAATATAAAAGAAATTGCGGTCCAGACGGCCCAAAAATCACATTCTCACTATCACCACGCGCCGACTGGCGCATGCCTAGCGATATTTTGTAATCTCAAGATTTGTAATATTCTAACGCCACTCTCGCGCCAGATTACAAAAAATGTAAAAAACTGACCCTTTTAAGGCGTTGGCATGCGAGCGCAAAAGCGATTGGAACGAAGTTGAACGGTCGCTTACCGACGACGAGCTGAAGGAACAAACCTCGCGCTGCATGAACTGCGGCCAACCCTTCTGCCATGCCTATGGCTGCCCTCTTGGGAATCTTGTCCCCGACCAGAACCGCGCCGTGGCGCAAGGCGACTGGAGACGCGCCTACGACCTCCTTAGCCAAAACTCCGACTTCCCCGAATTCACCTCGCGCATCTGCCCAGCTCTGTGCGAGGCATCTTGCGTCCACCAGCTTGACGAAGAGTCCGTCATGGTGCGACAGTCGGAGAAGCGCATCATTGAAACCGCCTTCAAGAACGGTTGGGTTGTGCCACGCCCTCCCACGCAGGAAAACGGCAAGAAGGTGGCAATAGTCGGCGCAGGACCAGCTGGACTTTCCGCCGCGGTGACGCTTCGCCGTCGTGGGTGGACGGTGACGGTATACGAAAGGCGCGCCAACATCGGCGGGCTTCTCCGCTATGGCATCCCCTGCTTCAAGCTCGACAAGACGCTTATAGACCGTCGCCGGAATATCCTCGAAGCGGAAGGCGTCAAGTTCGTTACTGGCTGCGAAATCGGAAAGGACGTTTCCGCGGAATGGCTCGCAAAGGAAAACGACGCCATAGTCGTAGCAATCGGAACTCCCGCGGCGCGCGACCTCAAGATTCCAGGGCGCGAACTTAAAGGAGTCCATCTTGCGCTTGAGCTACTCGAGGGCCAGAACCGCTTCCTCACCGAAGAGATTCCCGAGGCGCCGATTTCCGCCAAGGGCAAAAAGGTGCTGGTGATTGGCGGCGGCGACACGGGTTCTGACTGCGTAGGCACGTCTATTCGCCAGGGCGCGAAGTCGGTGACGCAAATCGAGATCATGCCGAAACCGCCGGACGAGCGCGACGCCTCGACTCCATGGCCGCTCTGGCCTTACATGCTCCGCACAAGCTCCAGCCACAAGGAGGGATGCGAGAGGCGCTGGAACCTCAACTCGCTCAAGTTCGTCGGGAAGGACAGCGTCGAGGGCGTAGAGGTAGAGACCGTCGAATGGGAGTTCACCCCTGAAGGCAGGCCCGCGAAGTTTCATTCTGTGCCGGGCACGAAGGAACTCATCGAGGCCGACCTTGTGTTTCTCGCGATGGGATTCACCGGCGTTCCAACCACAAACCCGATTGTCTCGCAGCTCGGGCTCCAGCAGACGCCGCGCACCGCGCTCATATCGGATGCCGCAAAGAACATATACTGCGTCGGCGACTGCGCAAACGGCGCGTCGCTCGTCGTTCGCGCGCTCGCAAGCGGAAAGAAACTGCCACTCTGAAGGAATCAACCAGACATGAACCAGCAAAGCAAATACGGACAACTGGGCCTCTACAGGAGCGCATACGAACACGACGCATGCGGCGTCGGAATGGTGGCCAACCTCTCTGGCGAGGCAAACCACGATATCGTCAAGAAAGGCATGACGATACTGAAGCGGCTTATGCACCGCGGCGCAACCGGGAACGATCCTGAGACTGGCGACGGCGCAGGGCTTCTTATGAGGATTCCCCACGGGTTCTTCAAGAAGGTGCTCGGAAAATCTTTAACGCAGAGGCGCAGAGGCGCAGAGTGCGCAGAGACTTTTGGTGTTGCGATGATCTTTGGCGGGGATGGCGAGGAAGGAAAAATAGAAGAAATCGTAAAGAGCGAAGGATGTGAAGTCCTTGGCTGGCGCGACGTGCCGACTAATCCCGATGCCATCGGACACGATGCGCGTAGCGTTATGCCGAGAATAAGGCAAGTCTTCATCTCTGCGCACTCTGCGACTCAGCGCCTCTGCGTTAAAAACGACAAAGACTTCGAGCGCCGTCTTTATATCATTCGCCGCGAGATTGAGAAAGCGACGAAGGACACCTATGTCTGCTCCTGCTCTTCGCGCACGATCGTCTACAAGGGGCTGCTCCTCGCGACGCAGATAGAGAAGTTCTATCCCGATCTCTCCGACCCGGATTTCATCTCTCCGTTTGCAATCGTCCACCAGCGCTATTCTACGAACACGTTCCCCACCTGGGAACTCGCGCACCCCTTCCGCGCCATCGCGCACAACGGCGAGATCAACGCAATCAAGGGCAACCTCACCGCACTCGCGGCACGCGAGGCGTCGCTCGAGTCTCCGACCTTCGGCGACGATCTCAAGAAGATACTTCCCATTGTCCACGGCGGACAGTCCGACTCCGCGTCGCTCGACAACATCTTCGAGTTGCTCGTTGCGGCAGGGCGAGACGCGCCGCACGCGATGATGATGCTCATTCCACAGGCATGGGGCGCAAAATACCATATGGGCCACGACATCCGCGCGTTCTACGAATACCACTCCGCGCTCATGGAGCCGTGGGATGGCCCGGCCGCAGTGGCCTTCACCGACGGGCTTGGACTCGGCGCGACACTGGACCGCAACGGCCTGAGACCCGCAAGGTGGACGCTCACGAAAGACGGGCTCTTCGTCCTCGCATCCGAAACCGGCGTTCTCGACATCGCGCCAGGCGAAGTCGAGCGCCACGGGCGGCTGAAACCAGGCGCGATACTCTGGCTCGACCTCGAAAAGCACCGACTCATGGAAGACGCCGAAATCAAGAGCTTCTACGCGCGGCGCCGCCCCTACCGCCGGTGGGTAAGGGAAAACCAGATTCCGGTTACCGGGCTCTTTACCGAGATCGTTCCTTCAGAATTGGGGAGCGGGGAATGGGGAACGAGGAACAGTCTTCAGCGCGACCGCGCAAGATTCGGCTGGTCGCTTGAGGACGTCGAGCTCCTGCTGCGTCCTATGGCCGAGACTGGTCACGAGCCAGTCGGCGCGATGGGCAACGACGCAGCGCTCGCGTGTCTAAGGGGCGTTGGAAACGGGCACTTCAAGATGTTCGACTGCTTCCACCAGCTTTTCGCGCAGGTGACGAACCCGCCGATCGATCCGATCCGCGAAGAGCTCGTCATGTCGATCATGACCTACATCGGCAACGAAGGCAACATCCTCGCAGAGACGCCCGGACACGCGCGGCTCGTAAAGATGACCCGCCCAGTCTTGACCGACGACGAGCTGAAGAGGATGCGCAACATCCCAGACTTCCCAGCAAAAACGCTTTCGATGTACTTCGAGGGCGAACTTAAATCCGCTCTCGACGCACTCGCGGCCGATGCGCTCGCAGCCGTAAAGGAAGGCGCAAAGATACTGATTTTGAGCGATAGAGGTTTTTATGCAGGGAAAATAATACCTTCGCTCTTGGCTGTTGCCGCCGTGAACAAGGCACTTGTCGACGCGGGCGCAAGACCCTCCGTTGGCATAGTCGTCGAGTCCGGCGAAGTGCGCGAAGTCCACCACTTCGCCGTTCTCCTCGGATTCGGCGCGACGGCGGTCAATCCCTACCTCGCACTTGCGACCGTCACGGAAATCGGCAAGGACGATACGGTCAAGGCGGCGGCGAACTATGTCACCGCCGTATGCAAGGGGCTAATGAAGATAATGTCCAAGATGGGCATTTCGACATTGAGGTCCTATCGCTCGGCTCGCATCTTCGAGGCGGTCGGTCTTGGGCCAAAGATCATGTCCGAGTATTTCGACGGCGTCACCTCGCCCGTCGGCGGATTAGAACTTGAAGACATCGAGGAAATCTTGACAGGATTTACAAGATTAACCGGATTAAACAATACAACCAATCCTGTTAATCCTGTCCAAAACTCACTCTCTCCTGGCGGGGAGTATCGCACTAGGAATGGCGGAGAGGAGCATCTCTGGACGCCGCAGCGGCTCGTCGATTTCCGCGAGTCCGTGCGCCACGACGACTACGCGCGCTTCAAACGCTACACCGACGATATCGACCAGAAGAGCCAAGTGACGCTTAGGTCGCAGTTGGAGTTTGGCTCGGCACTCGCATTCGCTCGGCTTGGTCCGCTCGAATCGCGGACCACCGACAAGCGGCGGGTATGTGTAGAACGTGTAGAGCGTGTAGAAAACATCGAGGACGTAGATTCGATCGTCAAGCACTTCGTAGGCGGCGCGATGTCGCTCGGCTCGCTCTCGCCCGAAGCGCACGAGACGATCGCCCTCGCCTTGAACGGACTCGGTACGATGTCCAACTCTGGCGAAGGCGGCGAGAATCCCGAGCGCTTCGGCACCGAGAAGAACAGCGCCATCAAGCAAGTCGCTTCGGGGCGCTTCGGCGTGACGATCGAGTACCTGCGTTCTGCCAAGGACTTGCAGATCAAGCTTGCCCAGGGCGCAAAGCCGGGCGAAGGCGGTCAGCTTCCCGCGCACAAGGTGGACGAGTTCGTCGCCCGCCTGAGGCACGCAAAACCAGGAACGACCCTCATCTCGCCGCCACCTCACCACGACATCTACTCGATTGAGGACCTGGCGCAGCTCATCTACGACCTCAAGTGCGCAAACCCAGAGGCGCGCGTTTCGGTAAAGCTCGTCTCCGAGGCGGGCGTCGGCACGATTGCCGCGGGCGTCGCAAAGGCGCACGCAGACGTAGTCGTCATATCCGGCTTCGACGGCGGAACGGGCGCCGCGCCCCTCACCTCGATGAAGCACGCGGGGCTCCCCTGGGAAGTCGGCCTCGCGGAAGCGCACCAGACACTCGTCAAAAACAACCTGCGTCACCGCGTGAAACTGCAAGTCGACGGACAGCTGCGAACCGGACGCGACATCGTAATCGCCGCGATGCTCGGCGCTGACGAATTCGCGTTCGGCACCTCGATGCTCGTCTCGCTTGGGTGCGTTCAATGCCGCAACTGCAACTTGAACTGCTGCCCCGTCGGAATCGCGACGCAGAAGAAAGAACTTCGCTGCAAGTTCGCCGGAAAACCAGAACATCTCCAGCGCTACTTCCGCTTCCTCGCCGAGGAAGTGCGCGAACACCTCGCCGCACTGGGGCTCAAGTCGCTCGAAGAGGCGCGTGGCCGCGCCGATCTTCTCAAGGCGAAGGACGGCACGCTCTTCAACTTCGAAGACATGCTGGCTAATTTTTTAACACGTATCCCCCAGCCGAAGGCTGTCCGCGAAGCGGATGCCCTAGCAGGGGTGAGACGCGAAGACGCGGAGTGCGCAGAGAGGAAAGGGAATGATGATTCTCTGCGCCTCTGCGCCTCTGCGTTAAAAAACAACTACGACTTCCGCGAGCTGATTCCGGCAGTGGAGAAAGGCGAAACCGAGATCAGCCGCAGCATCTCCAACTGCGACCGCTCGGTAGGCGCCGCCCTCTCGGGCTGGCTGGTGGACAAGAGGGAAACGGGGAACAGGAAACAGGGAACGGGGAATAGCACTGATGGTCGAATTGCGTTCGACCTAAACGTCAACTTCACCGGCGTCGCGGGCCAGTCGTTCGGCGCGTTCCTCGCGCGCGGCGTCACCTTCAACCTCGTCGGAGAGGCGAACGACTACATCGGCAAGGGAATCTCCGGCGGCATCATCACGATCAGGCCCCCCAAGTCCGACATCGCCCCCGAAGGAAACGTCATCGCAGGAAACGTCATCGCCTACGGCGGCACGTCGGGCGCGATATTCCTTAACGGCCAGGCGGGAGAGCGCTTCGGAATCCGCAACTCGGGCGTCACGCTCGTCGCGGAAGGCATCGGAGACCACGGCTGCGAATACATGACCGGCGGCAAGGTGCTAGTTCTCGGCTCGACGGGCGTCAACTTCGGCGCCGGCATGACCGGCGGCGTCGCATACGTTATCGACGAGGCGGGCGACTTCGACCTCAAGTGCAACCTCGACTCCATCGATCTTGCAGGCATAGCCGAAGACTCCGACGACGAGCAGGAGCTCCTCGCGCTCATACGCGAACACGCGGAGCGCACCGGATCGCCGCTCGCCGCCCGCATCCTCGCGGACTGGCCGTCCTACCGCCCGAAGTTCGTCAAGGTCATACCGACGAGGGAGTAGACAGTCGTTTCAAGACGAAAAGGCGTAATGCATAAAATTTATGAGGCGGCGGCCGAAGGCTCCTCCTCATGGACCCTCGGCGAATACGCCGTATCCATTCGCTCGGACCTTCGCTCCACCGCCTCACTGCCACCGCACCACGTGCGGAAGAAGTGGCGCTGCGCACCTTACTTGTCGAAGGTGTAGACGTCGATCTTCTTGTAGCCGGTGTGGAGGAGGTGGTGCGCCTTCTCGCCGCCCTGCGCACCGGTCTTGCCGCCCAAGTAGGGCTGTCTGCTGCCGTCGCCCAATCAATAGTCCCCAAAACGACGCCATCTTCCGCCGCAAACTGCTGCATTATGCCGCAAACCGCCGCGTTCGTTCGGCAGGGGCAAAGTCCACAGAGAGGGCGAGACGCGGGCAACGCAGTTGCCCGCGTCTCGCCCGATCCGTTGGATCGTCCGCGAATCACGCGAAGCAAATCGGACGGACTTCGCCCGCATTCCATCGGACGGACTTCGCGACGCACCCCGCGCGTCCACGGACGGACTCGCCCGCTTTTTATCGGACAAACTTCGCTCGCGCTCCCGCGCGTCAATCGGACGGACTCACATT
>CADCGZ010000050.1 GCA_902801025.1 uncultured bacterium
TACCGCATCGGCCGAAGACTCGAGGCCTTGGCTGCCCTTGGGCATCTCTCTCGTGACTCCTCCGCTTCAGCTGCCGAGCCCCTCGCACACCGTGTTCGGCGCGATGATCAACATCGGCTACGGACAGGTGGACAACCTCGCCGTCCTCGACCTCGGTCTTATCAACAACGTCACCGATACAATGACTGGCCTTGAGCTCGCGCCCGTCAATCTCGCCGGAACGTGCGTTGGCGCGCAGCTCGGTGCACTCAACATCGCCTCGCGAACCGTCGGGCTCCAGCTCGGCGTCCTCAACATGACGGGCGACTTGCATGGCGTGCAGCTCGGGCTCCTCAACATGAGCAGCTCCGGCGGCGCACTCATCTTCCCGATACTGAACCTCGGGTTCTGACGGGAGTTTGCGCCACAGGGCGAGCCCGAAATGGTCAGCGCGCGTAGATTTTGCGGCAGCCGGATGATTCTGTGTGCCGTAGCTGTCGCGCTTGGCGTGAAGCTTGCGGTCGACGCGCTGCCGGATGCAGCCGTCGCCTTTGGCTTCATGCGGCCAGCCGCGCGGCTTGCCACGATCTATTTGGGTGCGGTGTTTGATATTCCCACGATGACGATTTCGGCGCGGGGCGTGACGATCACTGTCGTGCGGGCGTGTTCTGCGACGGACTTCTTCTCGATGGCGTTCACGCTCCTTGGCTTTGCCATGCCGATTCGCCGTCTTGCGCTGAGAATTCCCGCCGCAGTCGCGTCTGCGTGGCTCGTCGCCGTTCTCGCAAACGCCGTGCGGCTCGTCCTCCTCGTCTATGCGGACGGTTTCTTCCCGGCGTCGCAGATTCCCGCCGTCCACATGGCCATAGGCATCGCAGTCTTCTTGCCCGTGTTCGCGCTGTTGTGGTATACTTTTGTCGTAAAAGCCAGTTGCAAAAGATCTTTTAGACAGGATTTACAGGATTTGAGAAAGGATTGTCAGCATGGAAACGACTTCGCAAAACGATGAAAAGCTTTCGCTCTTCGCCCATCCTTTGACATTCGCGATCACGCATCTCGCCTTCCCGATTCTTGCGACGCTCGCGTGCGTCTATCTCTATTGGATCACGTGCGACGCGCTCGAAGGAGTGCTCGCGTCAAAGGCGCTCGCCGTCTTGATCGCGTCTGCCGCTCTCCCCCTGTCGGCGCTTGGGTTATTGCTGTTCCGCCCCAAGTCAATGAACGCATGGCTTATGTTCGCCTACGCCTTTCTCGGCGTGGCGTTTCTCTATCTTTCGGTGCCTGTCTTGGACGAGATGTCACGCAAAGTGGACAATTGGATAATCGGGCCGACGCCAATGTTTGCCATCTTCGCCGGCATTGTCCCGCTTGTCTTCGCAGGCGTCGCGCGCATCGCCACGGCAAAGTGGGAGATGAACACCGGCACAGACATCATGACGTCGGTCCTCTGCCTCGTCGTTCCTCCGGCCGCCGCATTTTTCGTGGCGAATGTCGCGTTTAGGTTCGATAAATTCTTCCGTGACCTCAAGCTTTCGCCACTGCTGGAGTCCATTGCCGCGCATGCTCTGGCTGTCGGTTACTTCCTCGGATGCGCCGTCTTCTTCGTCGGGCTTCTACGGCTCCTCCACAAGCTTTTCACTGTCGTTACGAGTCAGATGCCGGAAAGCGCCCGCAGATATGGCGGCGCTGCTGTCTTTGGCCTCGTTCTCCCGCTCGCCGGTCTTTCGCTCAACCTGACGATTCCGTTTCCTGCGGACTTCGCAAACCCGTGGGCGTGGGGGCTTGCCATATTCTCGGGGCTGGTCCTCTTTCTGCCCGCGCGAAACGACGCACTTGGCCTCGGCTCGTATTTCCTCAAGTTCGTCGCAGCTCCCTTCGTTGTCTATTTCTTCGTCCTCTTCGTTCCGTTCATGCCGCTTGCAATACCGGCGATAATCGTGATGGGCGCTGGCTTCCTCATTCTCGCGCCGACGCTTCTCTTTCGCTATTGGACGCGCGACGCATACGCCGCGTATCTAGCGCTTCGCCCTCGCTTCTCCCGCTGGCGTCTTGTCCTAATGGCGCTCCTTGGCGCTCTCGTCCTGCCGCTGGCGTTTGTCGTGGATGTCGAAATGGAGCGCCGCGACGTCAAGGCGCTTCTTAAATGGCATACCGAGGAAGACTTTGATCTCCCGCCTGCGCCGATGCCGGTCTCGCAGGAGC
This sequence comes from uncultured bacterium, assembly GCA_902801025.1. Classification (GTDB taxonomy): domain Bacteria; phylum Verrucomicrobiota; class Kiritimatiellia; order RFP12; family UBA1067; genus UBA1067. The sequence continues at coordinate 2,182 of CADCGZ010000050.1, forward strand.
GGGCCGAGAAGATAATGAAGGGCGTCAACGACTACACCTTCGGTGCGGAGATTCCCTTCCTTTCGGCGTGGCGCACTTGGCGCGTCTACGACGGAATGTACATGGCGGACAAGCTCCGCAACGAGCTGAACCTCCGCATCCTCGGCAAGAAGGTGGCCGACGAACGCGACTGGGAGGGGCGCGCTCGCAACATCTTCGGCGGAGGGTTGTTCGGCGCCAACACGGCGCGGCGTTCGTACACCCGCGGCGCGCGCGGGAGATGGTGGGGTCGTCCGACGCCGACTAACGTCTTTACGACTGAGGCAAAGCCATCTGGCGAGCAGGGCGAGCCGGTCTTTGCGGTTGTCGTGAAACCTGTCGCGGAAAGAGAGGGGCAGGAGTTCGTCGCGGACATCGCGCTTCCCGCCGGTGCGTGGATCGAGGGCATGCGTCTCAAGATGACGAACGGTGTCTGGAAGACGGCGCGGCCTTCCGAGCGCAAGGCGGCGGAATGGGTCTACAACAAGATCACCGAGCAGCGTCTCGACCCTTCTATCGTCACGCTCGACACTCCGACGACAGGCACTCTCAAGGTGTTTCCCGTCGGCAAGGAAGGGCGTGAAGTGGAGCTGACGATTCGGCTTCCGTCGGCCGACGCCTCACCGTATGTCGTGATGTTCAACGGAGAGCGCGTCGCCAATCCGCTTTGTTCAGGCGGCGATGAGCTATACACGGCCGACGGCGCGGCGGTCTCGGCGGTCCCTGCGGCTTGGATGAACGCGCATACGAACGAACTCGTCGCGGCTGGCGCAGGCGAAGTCGAGAAGTTCGACATCGACGATCCAGAGCTCATGCGCAAGCTCAGGCGGCGACTGCGTGAAGCTTCCAAGGCGATGGCCCGCGATTGCAGCGGCGTCATGCCCAACATCAAGTTCGAAATGCGCAAGGACGACCTCGCGCTGCCAATAGACATCCTTTCGACGAACATTCTCTCGAAAGCCGACCTCGCCATCTTGCGCCGCGAACTTCCAGGGCTCGCGTCGCTTGGCGACAGGCCTCTCGACGGTTGGTTCTTCCTCGACGGCGAGGACGGCGGGAAGGTCGCCGTTCCCTGTCGCAAGGGCAACGGCGGCTCGGCCGTTCTCGGCGCGGTCGTGTTCGCAAACCTCAAGGGCGCGACGAAGATCGGCGGCGCGTGGGCAGAGGGCGCGAAGGCGTGGGAGCTCGAGAACAATGCGTTTCTGAAGTCCGCGCTCGACGCCCGACGCGAGCTTCTTGAACTGACGCGCAAGACAGGGACGCTCACGACGAAGTCCGCCTACATCGTCGTTGAGACGGCGGCGCAGGAGAAGGGGCTTAAGCAGAAGGAGATGGAATCCCTGCACGGCGACAAGTCGCTCGACTTCGACGAATCCGTTGCCGACAAGACAGGCGACGCGCCCGGCTTCCTCGTCCTTCTCCTGCTCTTCGCTCCGCTCGCCCTCTGGCGGCGCAAGTTTGCCATGAATGTTGCAAAGGAAACTTGCTCCACGAAATGAAACAGCCGTCTCCAAGACAGCGGGATGCGCTCGCGCTCGTCGCGGACGGGAAGTTCTATCCCGATCTCGTGAAGGAGGACGACGGCTGGCATGCGCGGTGGCGCGCGCTTGGCGCAGACAACGAATGGGTCGACGAATATGTGCGCGGCCCGTCTGTAACTGTTCTCAGCGAGGATGCCGAGGATCAGCGTTACGAGACGCTGCACGACGCGTGGGCGATGGCGCTCAGGAGCCGCACTGGGCTTGTGCGCTGGGACGACGCAGAGTGCGCCGCGTTCGCCGTGGAGCTCGCCGAATGGCACGGCGGCGGCCGGGAAGACGTCGAGGCGCGGCGTGCGCTATGCTTTAGCTTCAATGCCGCGAACGATTCGGGGGAAGGGGCGTTTGCTCTTTCGTGCCCGCGGCCGAAGGGCCGCGCCCAGTATCGCGCGCTTGGGCAGGCGGTCTGCGTGTGGGGCGCGCTGCGCGGCCTAAGGAGCGACGGCGGAAAAATTGTTGCCAGACTTTCAAAAGGCGAGGCAGAGGATTTCGTTCGGCGCGGCGCACGCGAGCTCGCGGACGCGGGATACTCCGTTGCGGGCGTGGATCTCGCGGCGACTGTCGCGGCTGCGGCCGAGATAGATGGCTCCGCGGCGGATGTGACGCGCGGCGACGACAAGAAAAGCGTCCGTCTCAAGATCAAGGTCGCAGGCGAGGAGGTGAGCGCGGAGGAGATACGCTTTCTCCTTGAGCAGAACTCGACGCTCGTCTTCTTCCGCGACCGCTGGATAGAGGTCGACCGCGGAATTCTGCGCGAAGCGCTGCGCGCGCTCGAGAAGGCCGGCAAGACGAAGGCGAACCCGCTTTCCTTCGCTCTCGGAATCGGTGCCGTCGGGAGGATGGAAGTCGGCGAGGTGCTTGCGGGCGGCGGCATTCTCGGGCTTCTGAACCGGCTTCGCCAGTCGCACGACGGCGCGGCAAATGTGACGCGCGGCGGAGTCGCCGCCGAGATCCCGGGGTTCAAGGGGTCGCTGCGCGACTACCAGGCGCGCGGCGTCGAGTGGATTTCGTTTCTGACCGACAACGGCTTCGGCGCTCTTCTCGCCGACGACATGGGCCTCGGCAAGACTATCCAGACGATTGCGTGGATTCTCCGCGCCTTCGCCGCGAAAGCGGCAGGCGCGGCACAGCCCGTTCTTGTCGTTGCGCCTCTTACGCTGCTTTCGAACTGGCGGCACGAGTTTGCGAAGTTTGCGCCGTCGCTGCGCGTCTATGTCCACCAGGGAGACATGCGCCATGTCGGAAGCGGCTTCAAGAAGGCGGCTGCGGAAGCCGATGTGGTGGTGACGAGCTACGCGCTTATCGTGCGCGACCACCATGAGTTTGCAGAGGTGGAATGGGGTGGAATCGTCATTGACGAGGCGCAGGCGATAAAGAACCCCGACACCCATGCGGCGAGGGCGATTCGCGCACTTGGAGTCCGTCGCCGCCTCGCGCTCACCGGAACGCCGATAGAGAACTCGGTCGCGGACATCTGGAGTCTCGAGGAGTTCCTCAACCCGGGTCTTCTCGGCGACAGGAAGTCGTTCGCCGACCGCTTTGTGAAGCCTCTTGCGACAGACCCGAGTTCCGCGCAGGGAAAGAAGCTGCGCCGTGCTCTCGAGACGTTCGTCCTGCGCCGGCTCAAGAGCGACCCAGCTGTGGCGGGAGAGCTCGGGGAGAAGCGCGAAGTGCGCGAATACTGCGCGCTTGCGCCAGCGGAGCGCGCGGAATACGAGGGCGCGCTTGCCGACTACCGCGCGGGAGAGAGGCGGCAGGGCGACATCTTCGCGCTTTTGACGCGGCTCAAGCTCGCCTGCGACGGCTTTGACGGCGAGACAGTCTCGGGCGGCAAGGTGGATCGCCTTGTCGAGCTTGTCGAGACTATTTTCGAGAACGGCGAGTCGGTGCTTATCTTCTCGCAGTATGCGAAGGTGGGAGAGGCGCTGAAGAAGATGCTTGAGCGTCGCTTCGAAGATGCTTGAGCGTCGCTTCGCGCAGCCGATTGCGTTTCTCCACGGGGGGCTCACCGCCGCGCAGCGCGAGGAGCAGATTGCACTTTTCGATGGCACTGCGGGGCCCGCGGCGTTTGTGCTTAGCTTGAGGGCTGGCGGCTTTGGCCTGAACCTCACGAAAGCGACGCATGTCATTCATTTCGACCGCTGGTGGAATCCCGCAGTGGAAGGGCAGGCGACTGACCGCGCCCACCGCATCGGGCAGGAGAAGACGGTGTTCGTCCATGTCTTTGTGACGGAAGGAACTGTCGAAGAGCGCGTTGAGGAAATCCTTGAGCGCAAGGAGTCTCTCGCCGGTCTTCTCAAGGATGGCGAGAAGCTTTGGAACGCCATCGGCCTTGCCGATGCCTGATTACAATGCGTTAGTCTTCAAACGGCCGTTCTTGGCTTTTCGTGCTGGTCTGCCTGTCAACGTGCGGCTTTGTTTCGGGCAACTGTGCTTGCCGACGTTCCGTCAGCTCGCTTAACCTCGCCCGCGTATCCCCCTATCTAACTGTGATTTGATACACTGTCTCCCGTTCCTGCTCAATGGGTATTGGGATAGCATAGGTAAGGTTCTATGTGAAAAGAATGCCCGGTAGGCGACGGCCATCGCCTCCGGGCTGTGTCGGCTAGCCCGAATCCCCCGAGGAGATCGCAACTCCGTTCTTCGGCATGGGCGCCGACACTTATATGGTCATCAGACTGCGATGGTTGCAAGGGCATTGGTCTGCACATGCATCCAACATAGCCCGAAGATAAGGATAGTATACCATGAATTCGGTCAGAATGCACATAGGAGTCGACGTCGGTAAGAACTGCCTCGACATCTGCTTCCCTGATGGGAAAAAGGAGCACCTCAAGAACAACAAGCCCGGAAGGGCAAGAATCATACACGCCGCAAAGAAGCTTGACGCTATAGTCTGTTTCGAGGCCACCGGCATATACGAGGAAGACCTCGCGAACGAATGCCTGGCCGCAGGAGTGCGAGCTGCTCGCCTTGACGCCTGGAAGACTCGTCAGTATGCCAAGTCGCGAGGCCGGATAGAGAAGACGGACAGACTGGACTGCGAGATGATCCGCGACTTCGCCTCGTCGCTCGAAGATGGCAAAATGCCATTCGTTAAGCCCAGAAGCGCTGCGCACAGCCTCATAAAGGAATACGCAAAGATACGCGGGAACCTCATGAAGGCGCGAGTCGTCGTGAGCAGCCAGCTTGAATTCGTGCGCGACAAGTCTGCCAGGAAGAGCATCGTCGCAATCGTCGAGAAGATCGAACAGGAAATCGCAAGGCTCGAGGACGAGTGCGGGAAGGCCGTAGGCGAAGACGAGCGGATGAGCAGTCTGTCGAGACGGTTTCTGGAGGTCAAGGGCGTGGGGCCGTGCCTGGTCAGGGCGATATTTGCAGAATGTCCGGACATAGGATCTTTCTCCAAGAAGGGAATCGCCAAGTTCTGCGGCAAGGCGCCAATCGCAAGCAAGAGCTGCACGATCGAAAAGCAAAGCAGGATGCGACGAGGCCGACAGGGGCTTAGGCAGGCGTTCCACATGGCGGCCCTGAGCGCAAGCAAGCACAACCATGTGCTCCGCGAAACATACAGGCGCCTCATGTCCAATGGCAAATCAAAGATGACCGCGCTTGGGGCCGTCGGTCGGCATCTGGCAATTCTTTTGAACAACATAGCAAAGTATCCTGACTTCAAGATCAGTCATGAATCCGAAGACGGGAAGCGCAAGCTGCATGCCACCTGCTGAATGACTGGCGGCACGGCTACGTGCAAGCGTCCAGTGCAAAATGCTTAACGCCATCCTGCGGTGGCGACGACACGATGTTGCATTTGCATTCTTCAACAGGCGTTTAACGATTCTCGCAAGGAAAGCAAAATCGTCCGCCGTGTCCAACAGGTTATGAACATCCTTCCCTCCTTCTCCCCTTACCCCTCATCCTCCTTGCCTCTAACAACAACCAATACAAAAGGCAGTGCCCGGGACAACGAACAGAAAAAGTCAAAGATTATGGTTGCTGGAGCGAAGCGGAGTCGCCGAAGGCGAGCTCAATGCGGGGTGCAAATCCGCACCCCGCGTAGCCGCCCCTTCGGGCTGCCTTCGGCAGGGGGATATGCACCGCCTTGGTAGGGGTGCATCTCCGAGGCGCCCGCTCCCCCGCGGCAAATCCGCCGCCATCCTTGACCCTGCTGCCCTATCCAACCCGACGGAGAAATCCCCCGCATCGAGAAAACCGCGTTCGCAGCACCTTGATCCGCCGCGCCTCCGCCGAGGCATCCCGGCTTCAATAAATTGCTCTCCCGCTTTGGACGTGCTTTTGGTATAATAAATACAGCCATGAAAGGCGGCGGCAAATGACATCCACACCGCAAAGGCGACCCATTCTTATCGCGAGCATCGGCACCTCCCCGTGACGCTGACGAACGCCGTATGGGCGCTCGCGCATCAGAAGAAGCCGGTTGTGCATAACACACGAACTTTGGTACAATTAGCATAGATGAAATACAGAATCTTCATATCGAGCGTCCAGCGCGAGTTTGCAAAGGAGCGTAAGGCGCTTGCGGAGTACTTGCGCAAGGACGCGATCCTCGGGCGCTTCTTTGAGGTGTTCCTTTTCGAGGAGGTCCCGGCGCAGGAACGGAAGGCTGATGGCGTGTATCTTGCCGAAGTCGACGACTGCGACATCTATCTTGGCATCTTCGGCCACACATACGGCAATGTCGATTCGAGGGGCGTCTCGGCGACCGAGCGGGAGTATCGGCGAGCGGCTGCAAGACACAAGTATCGCATCTGCTTTGTCGACAAGTCTGCCGGGGAGACGGATCAACGCGAGGCGGCTTTCATTTCGCGCGTCAACGACGATGTCGTCCGCAAGGGTTTTGTCGGCTACGACGATTTGCGCACTGCGGTCTACGCAGCGCTCGCCAAGCACCTGGAGGACAAGGGGCTCATAAATGTCCTTCCGTTCGACGCCGCCAAGACCGCCGGAGTCGAACTGAAGCATTTGAATTTTTCCAAGATGCGGGCCTTCGTTCGCGATGCTCGTGAAAAACGCGGATTTAAGCTCCCGTTGAACGCGAAGCCGATGGATGTTTTGACGGCATTGGATCTTGTGGATGACAAAGGTCAAATCGCAAATTCCGCCGCGCTCCTGTTCGGAAAGCGCCCGCAGCACTTCTTCCGTCCATCGGAAGTCAAGTGTGCATGGTTTCTGACGTACAAGGTCGCAAAGCCCATTGCCGATTTCAAGGTGTTCGAGGGCGATGTGTTCGAGCTGGCGGATCAAGCGCGGGACTTCGTGATGTCGCATCTTTCGCGGCGGATCGGGGAACACTTCCATGGCGCGGCCGAGACGACATACGATCTCCCCGAGCGCGCGGTGTTTGAGGCCATCGTGAACGCGATCTGCCATCGCGACTACACGTCGAACGCGAGCGTGCAGGTAATGCTGTTCCCAGATCGCCTGGAAGTGACGAACCCCGGGCCGCTCCCGAAGGGCATGACTGTCGCGAAGCTCAAGCGCCGCCATAAATCAATGCCCGTAAACCCGCTCCTTGCGCAGGCTATGTACCTGCGCGGCTACATTGAGCGCGTTGGATCAGGCACTGGCGACATAATCGAGAGTTGCCGCGAAAAGGGGCTGCCGCCGCCTATCTGGGAAAACGAAGACGATGGCTTCACGGTGACGTTGCGCCGGGTGGACAATGGAAGTTCCAAAGGGCGTCCGCTACAACCCACTAGGAAAACTACACCAGAAACTACGATAGAAACTACGATAGAAACTACGATAGAAAATTTAGGTGTGGGAACGCGTGCGGTATATGACGCTTTGGTGACTTCACCTACAAGCAATCTTGAACAGATTGCAGAGAAGACCGGCATGACGAAGGACGGGGTGTTCTATCATGTGAAAGTGCTGCGAAAAGAACTTGGCCTTCGCCATGAGGGCTCTACCAAGAGAGGTCGCTGGGTGTTTGGCAGGAAAGGCGGGAGATGATGAGCGTGGCAAATCATATGGTTCTCATCGCGAGCATCGGCACCTCTCCGGCGGTCCTGACGGAGCCGGTGTGGGCGTGTGTGCAAATGGAGAATTTGGTATAATTTGCAGCGGGAAAACATGGACAACCAGCAGTACGGCAAGCTTTTCAGTTTTATCTGGAACATCGCGAACGATGTTCTTGTCTTCGCCTTCGAGAAGGGCGACTACAAGAAGATCATCCTCCCTTTCACAGTTTTGAGGCGCATCGACGTTCTCCTGGACGAGACCAAGGCGAAGGTCCTTGAGAAAAAGGTGTTCTGCGACAAGAACAAGCTTCCCTATGAGCAGTTTCTGCCGCCGGTTACGGGGTATCCGTTCTACAATGCCTCGGCGTTTACGATGTCGACCTTGAAGAACGAAATCGACCCGCAGCGCCTGAAGATGAACGTACTCGAGTACATCAACGGCTTCTCGCCCGACGTGCAGGACGTCATCGACAAGTTCCAGCTTCGCCACTGGGTGGACGCCCTGACGAACAAGGGACGCCTCGGCTCCATTCTCGAGAAGTTCACCGACTCCTCGATCAACCTGTCGATCAAGCCCGTCAAGGACGACGACGGCAAGGTGGTTCTCCCCGGTCTCGACAACCACACGATGGGCACGATGTTCGAGGAGCTTCTCCGCCGATTCAACGAAGAAAACAATGTAACCGAGGCTGGTGAGCACTTCACGCCGCGCGACTATGTGCGCCTTCTCGCCCGCCTTGCCGTCGAACCGGTCAAGGGCTCGCTCAAAGACGGAACCTACACGATCTACGACGGCGCGAGCGGCACGGGCGGAATTCTCACCGTCACGCAGGAAGAGTTTGCAAGGATCGCGGCTGAAACTGGGCGCAAGATCAAGACGATGATTTTCGGGCAGGAGCTTCAGGACGACACTTACGCCACATGCAAGGCCGACTTGATGATTTCGGGCAACATCAAGAAGTTTACCTATCGCCTCGGCTCGGCAGACCACCAGTACATCGCCTGTGGCTCGACGATTTCCCAGGATGGACACGCGGGCGAGAAGTTCGACTTTTGCGTCATGAATCCGCCTTTTGGAACGCCTTGGAAGGAGGATCTCAAGAACTGGGGTATCGGCGACAAGAAAGAGGTGTCCGATCCTCGGTTCTTCCACGGCGAGACGAGCTTTATTCCCGACATCGGCGACTGTCAGATGCTCTTCCTTGCGAACAGCGTTAGCCGCATGAAGGACACTGAGCTTGGTACGCGCATCGTCGAGGTGCACAACGGCTCTTCGCTCTTCACTGGCAGTGCGGGCGGCGGCGAGTCGAACCTCCGCAAATATATCATCGAGAACGACATGCTCGAGGCGATTGTCGCGATGCCCGAGAAGGACTTTTACAACACCGGCATCGGCACCTACGTCTGGATCGTCACGAACCGCAAGGAGAAGCGCCGCCGCGGGAAGGTGCAGCTCATCGACGCGACGGCCATCTCCACGCCGCTCAAGAAGAACCTCGGCGAGAAGAACTGCGAGACGAGCGCGGCTGATTGCGACCGCATTTTGAAGCTCCTGAAGAACTTCAAGGAGACGCCAGAGTCCAAGATATTCAAGAATGAGGAGTTCGGCTATTGGGAAGTGCCGGTGATGCGTCCAAAGCGCGATGCGGACGGCAACCTGGTCCTCAAGAAGGGGAAGCCCGTAATTGCCAAGGCTCGCAACGAGGTAGAGCAGATTCCGCTCACCTACCCGGGCGGCATAGAGGCGTTCTACGAAAAGGAAGTGAAGCCCTACGACGACGAGGCGACATTTGGTGAGCCGACCATCGGCTACGAACTTTCCTTCACCAAGTATTTCTACAAGCCGGTCGAGCTCAGGTCGATCGACGAGATAACGAAAGACATCCGCGATCTTGAGCGTAGCACAGCTGGTCTTCTCAAGGAGGTGCTGGGATGACAGATTTTGAGTTGAATTCCTTGTTGGACCGCTTGATTGGCGAGTGGGAAAACGAGGTTGTGGAATTCAAGCGAGGGGGCGCGGGTTTTTCGACGGGTGAAATAGGAGAGTATTTCTCGGCATTGTCGAACGAAGCGAATCTCCGGGGTATGAGATGCGGTTGGCTTGTGTTTGGCGTTCATAACAAGACGCGAAGAATCGTGGGAACCGATTATGACGTGACGCCTGAAGAAGTCAATAGGTCTGGCGGGTTGAAGTTTCAGATTACCCAGCGGACGGATCCAGGCATGTGTTTCAGCGGCATTTATACGCTGAAACGTCCCGAGGGACGCGTCGTCCTGTTTGAGATACCGGCAGCTCCGCGTGGGATCCCGATAGCCTGGAACGGACACTACTATGCGCGAAGCGGCGAAAGCCTCGTTGCGCTCGGACTGGACAAGATGGATGCTATCCGCCGTGAAGGCGTGAAAGACGACTGGACGGCGCAGATAGTCGAGGATGCAACGGTTGGCGATCTCGACGAGACTGCGCTTGCGCTTGCGAGGGAGCGTTATGCGGAGAAACATGCTAAGACAGTGACGCGCGAAGAAGTGGAAGCGTGGCCAATGTCGGTGTTTCTCGACAAGGCGCGGCTTTCGCGAGACGGCAAGATCACAAGAGCGGCGATGCTGCTTGTCGGAAAGGACACTGCGTGCCATAAGCTTACGCCGTATATGGCGCAGCTTGTATGGAAACTTGTGGGCGAAGAGAGGGCGAACGAGATATTTTATCCGCCTTACCTGCTTTCGACTTCTGAACTCTATTCACGCATCCGGAATGTCCAGGTCCGCATGATCATAATGGGGACGCTTCAGCAAATCGAAGTCCCGAAGTATTCCAGGAGAATGGTGCTTGAGGCGCTTCACAACTGCATCGCGCATCAGGACTACGGCTTGCATTCGCGGATTGTCGTCACCGAGTATGTCGATCGCGTGACGCTGGAGAATCGCGGGTGCTTCTACTGTGGCAAGCCGGAGGATTACATTACGGGCGAAAGGACGCCGTCCGACTATCGCAATCCGCAGCTTGTCGCGGCAATGTCCGAGCTCAACATGATTGACACGATGGGGTATGGCATACACAGGATGTACAGCGAGCAGAAAGCTCGCTTTATGCCGATGCACGACTATACGCTGACCGGTGATTCCGTAAAGATGACGATCTACGGGCATTTTGTAGATGAGGCGTACAGCAGTCTGCTGGTGAAGAGGCCTGGAATGTCGATTGAGGATGTCTGCTTGCTCGATCGGGTGCAGAAGGGGCTCAAGATACCTGCCGCTGCCGTTGCCCATCTCCGTTCGGAAGGCCTTATCGAAGGCCGAGTGCCACATCTTCATGTTTCAGCCAAAGTGGCGGAGATGACAGGGCGAAAAGCAGAGTATATGAAAAAGCGAGCAATGCGAGGTGGACGTTACAGGCAATTGCTCATTGACTATCTGGGAAAATTTGATGGGGTTACAAGAAAAGAAATCAATGAGTATTTACTTGATGAAATACATGGAGATTTGACACGTGAACAGAAACTAGAGAAAATATCTAATCTTCTGACATATATGCGGAGGAAAGGGGATGTTTTTAATAGTGGATCTGATGCATATCCTCTTTGGAAGCTCTCTGACAAAGTTAGGAAAGGGTGAAATGTCAGAGAGCAATGTCAGAGTGCGATATGCCTTGAAGGCCCGCTTGTCGGTCAGGGAACCGACAAGAACTCTAGCTGGTTTTACGTTGATCAGACAGGTTTGTCAGAGAAAGAATCAATGTAAAAGTCAAGATAGAATTCAAGATAGAAACCAGAATGAACTGGGGGATGCATGACGCGCTATGCCAGATACAAGCCGACTGGAATCCCCTGGCTCCCCGAAGTGCCCGAGGAGTGGGATTTCCTGCCTTTAAAGTCTTTGTTCAAATCTACATTTTCTGGATCTTGGGGAGCGGATGTTGCGCAAGGTGAGCGTGGAACAGTCTGCTATCGCATGGCAGATTTTGACTATGAGCATGGTGTTGTATCTGACTCAAAGCTGACATACCGTTCGTATAAAGGTTCAGAACTTCAAGGAAAGATGCTTGCTGTTGGAGATTTGCTGATTGAGAAATCCGGTGGAGGCGATGTTTCTCCTGTAGGGCGTGTTGTTCGTGTTGTGAGCGATAGAAGGGCTACTTGTTCCAATTTCATACAACAGGTTCGGTGTCGTGACGGTATCAATAGTAGCTTCGTGTGTTATTTATTTGCTGCGTTGTATGCACGACGATTAACGCGCTACTATTTTAATCAAACAACAGGTATTCAAAACTTGAAGGTGTCGCGATACCTTTCAGTTAAGGTGCCAATGCCGTCCACTATTATCCAGAATGCAATTGTTTCCTTCCTAGACTCAAAGTGTGGGAAGATTGATCGGCTGGTGGCGGCGAAGGAGAAAGAGGTGGCGCTACTGAAGGAACTGAAGCAGTCGATGATTGCCGAGGCAGTGACGGGGAGAACGAGCAACCGCCCCATGAAACCAAGCGGCATCCCGTGGTTGCCCGAGGTCCCCGAGGGTTGGGAAGTGAAGACTTTGCGACAGTTATTGAAGATGGTTTCGCGCAAAGGCTTCCCTGAAAAGCGACTTCTTTCTGTCACGCGTGAGCAAGGTGTAATTGTTCGTGATGTGGAGAGTAAGGAGGAGAATCATAATTTCATCCCAGATGATTTGTCAAATTATAAACTTGTTGAGATTGGTGATTTCGCAATAAACAAGATGAAGTCGTGGCAGGGGTCGTATGGTGTCTCGGATTATGAGGGGATTGTCAGTCCTGCGTATTATGTTTGTCGTTTGTCAGGTGTGAATCGCAAGTTTTTTAGTATAGCAATCAGGAGCAGGATATATGTTTCTTTCTTTGCGCGTTTTTCAAAAGGAATACGTGTTGATCAGTGGGACTTATCGCCTATTGGGCTAAAGGAAATTCCGTTCTTGTTCCCACCTCTCCCTGAGCAGCGAGAGATTGCCGCATATATCGCGGCGCGGGCGGCGAAGATCGACGCGGCGGTTGGCAAGCTTGAGGCCGAAGTCACGGCGCTGAAGGAATACCGCGAGCGTCTTGTCGCCGATGTCGTGACCGGGCAAAGGAAGGTGGCATAGCCATGGGAACTCCTGAATATGAGCGGGCGTTGGAGTGGTTGCGCGTAGCTACTGACAATCCAAGTGCGGAGTTCCGCGACGGGCAGTGGGAGGCGATTGACGGCGTGTTGCACAGTCGGCGTCAGCTTGTGGTGCAGCGCACGGGCTGGGGCAAGAGTATGATCTACTTCCTGGCGGCGAAGTTTCTCCGGGAGCAGGGGCGCGGCATGACGCTACTTATCTCGCCGTTGCTCGCCCTGATGCGCAACCAGGTTGCAGCGGCAGAACGCGTAGGCGTTAGGTGTTACACGATCAATTCGACAAATCCGAAGGAATGGGATGACATTCGTGTGAAGATACTGTCGGATGCCGCGGATCTTCTGATAGTTTCTCCGGAGCGCCTCGCCAATGATGACTTCCGCAGGACGATTCTTGAGCAAATCACCGACAGGATTGGGTTGTTGGTGGTGGACGAGGCGCATTGCGTTTCCGACTGGGGGCACGACTTCCGTCCTGATTACAAGAAGATATCCAGACTGCTCGAACACTTGCCGCGGACCGTTCCCGTATTGGCAACGACTGCCACTGCGACGAATCGCGTCATCGACGACATCAAGGCCCAGTTGGGCGGAGAGGTCGAGATTTCCCGCGGCGATCTTGTCCGCAAGAGCCTTTTCCTGCAGAACATCCGCCTTCCATCCCAGGAGGCGCGGCTTGCGTGGTTGGCGGAGACTCTTTCGAGACGCATCAAAGGGTCTGGAATCGTATACACTTTGACGATTCGCGATGCGGAGGTTGTTGCTCATTGGCTAAGGATGAATGGCGTTGCGGCCTATGCCTATTGCGGCAAGGTGTTGCCGCCGCAGGATATGGAGCCAGCGCTACGCACGGAACTTGAGTCGAAAGACAGTTGGAAAGTTGCGACTACAAGTGATGCGCAAGTTGCCGTGTATCGCGAGTTTCTTGAGGACCTGTTGCTTGCCAACCGAATCAAGGCGCTGGTGGCGACATCCGCGCTCAGCATGGGTTTTGACAAGTCTGACCTTGCATTTGTCATCCATTACCAGCGACCGAAGTCTGTGGTAGACTACTATCAGCAGGTCGGGCGAGCAGGGCGTGGAATTGATTCAGCTTATGGTGTTTTGCTGAACGGTGAAGAAGACGACAAGATCGGCGACTTTTTCATCAGAAATGCGTTTCCGTCCGAAGAGGATGTCGAGCAGGTGCTCAAGGCAATTGCGGCCGCTCCAGAGGGACTGTCGAAACTAGAGCTTGAACGGATATTTAACCTGAAGAAAGGCAAGATTGATCAGGTGCTCAAGTTCGTCATGTCGGATGTTCCGCAACCTGTTGTCAAGGATGGATCGAAATACCGTGCGACTCAGTATGTGGGGTCGTATCGCATTCCTTCTGAAACCATCGCTCGGCTGACAGAGATTCGCCGTGAGGAAATGCGGACAATGGATGAATATGCGAGAACGGCGGGCTGCCTAATGGGTTTTCTGTGCTCGGCGTTGGAAAGTCCGGCAGAGGATGAGAGCTGTGGCCGGTGCCGGAATTGTCGACCGGATTTGGCATTGCCTGAGACGGTTGAATCAGCGAGACTTCAGGCGGCCGCGGATTCGCTCCGCAAGTCGAGCGTTCCGATTCTTCCTCGTAAGCAGTGGGCGGATCCAGCGCGTGCTGCCGTTCGGTTTAGGTTGAACGGAAAAGCGACTATTCCGGTTGAACTAAGAATGGAAGAGGGTGTGGCATTGTCGTCTTATGGTGCTGGCGAGTGGGGTCGGCTTGTTCGCAAGGGCAAGTATGAGACGCGTCCGCCGCACTTCGACGACAAGTTGGTGGAAGCCTGCGCGAGAATGGTGTCCGAGTTGAATTTGGAAAAGGTGCCGCAATGGATTGTTCCTGTGCCGTCGCGTCGGAACAATGCTCTTGTTGGAGATTTTACCGATCGGCTTGCAAATCGCCTTGGGTTGCCTTGCTGGCATGGGCTTGTCAAAACGACAGACACCCCTCCGCAGAAAGACATGGAGAACTCTGCGTTTCAGCAGGACAATGTCATAGACGCGTTTGTCGTCAATGAGAACCCGCCAGTCGGGGGTTGTATCCTGGTCGACGATATGGTAGATTCTAGGTGGACATTTACAGTGGCTACCGCCGTCTTGCGGCAGGCAGGCGCTGAATTTGTCGTTCCGCTCGCTTTGGCGGATTCCTCTAACGATGGAGAATGAAAATGGCAGATATGGATTTTAATATTTCACCTGACACGCAGGCAGTCTTGCTGCTTTGTGGTGCACTCGGCCGTCAGGACCGGTCTTTGGCGCCTCTGACGGTCGGTCAATATGGCGTTTTCATGACTGCGCTCCTTTCGCTTGGCAAGCGACCCTCCGATCTTATTGGCGCGAACGGTCCCGAAGAGTCTCTTGTCAAGGAGGCCTGTGCGGTTCCGAATGAGAATCGTCGAGTTGTGCCAGCTGAGGCCACGCAAATCATCGCGTTGCTTCGCCGTGGAATGTCGCTTGCGACGGCCGTTGACAAATGGGCCGGATGCGGCATACATGTCATCGGGAAGGCGGATGAAGTTTATCCAAAACGCCTGAAGGAGCACCTTGGCGGCAGGGCCCCGTCGTTGATCTATTATGCTGGGAATCCGGAACTGTTTGCAGGTGGCGGGATGGCGTTCGTTGGGTCCAGAGATATCGACCAGGAAGCTGTCGAGGCCGTGCGTACCGTCGTTCGCGGTTGTGTGGATCTCGGAATGAATGTCGTTTCGGGCGGTGCGCGCGGTGCGGACCAAACGGCCATGCAGGAGGCGTCCTCACTGGGCGGCAAGGTTGTCGGCGCGATACCGTGCGACTTGATGAAAGCATGCCTTGAGCCTGCGAATCGTGATGCGCTGGCGAATGGCAACACGCTCCTTTTTTCGGCGTTTGATCCGGAGGTGCGGCCGTTTAACTACGGGCAGATTGCGATGGATCGCAATAAATACATCTACGGCATGGCCGACGCGTGTTTTGTTGCACAGTCTGGGATTGGCACTAAGAGCGGGACATGGGCAGGTGCGGCAGAGGAGCTAAAGAGGAAGAATGCGACGCCGATCCCCGTTTATGTGTTCCTTGGCAACCCTCCGTCGCCGGGATGCCTCGATTTGCAGAAGATGGGCGCCAAGGCCTGGGACATGGAAAAGTCGGTTGCTGAGAATCTTTTGCCCGGCGCGGACGCAAAGCATCCAAAGACGCTGCAGCAGGACGATCTTTTCGGCTCATATTCTGCAGCGGAGTCAGTTGCGCCATATGGAGCGGATAAGGAGAATCGGGTAGACGCTCCTGTGACTCAGGCGGAGGCCACGTTAGGCGAGAAACAGACGCCGTATGAATTGTTCCTTGAGTGCGTCAAAGAGCTTCTTACGGCACCGCGCAAGGAAACTGAAGTCAAAAAACGGCTGGGGAGCGAACTCGATCTTGTCGCAGCACAGGTTAAGCGTTGGCTTGAGAAAGCCGAAGCGGCCGGCGTAGTGGTGCGGAAGGAGTATCCAAAAGGCAAGAAGAAGTGCGTCATGCTGGGACTTGTCAGATAGGGGGAGACAATGCCTGTGAACACTAAAGAGCAGGGCCTTGAGACCATCATCGTGAACTACCTTCGCGATGTGAACGGCTATGCCGAGGGCGCGAGCGATCTCTACTCGAAGGACGAGGCGCTCGTCAAGAGCTGGCTTGAGGCGTTCCTCGTCTCTACGCAGCCTGACAAGGTCGCCCGCTCGATGTGCTTTGCGAGCGCCTCCGAGAAGGCGAAGTTCTACGCGCGGCTAGATGACGCCCTCGCCAAGCGCGGCGTGACCGACGTCTTGCGCAAGGGATTTGCCTTCAACGGAACGACCTTCGACCTCTACTTCCCGATTCCCTCCGAGCAGAACCCAAGCGCCAAGGAAGCCTACGAGAAGAACTGCTTCGGAGTCATACGCCAGCTTCACTATTCGAAGATCGACGCGAACGACGCCATCGACTTTGCTGTGTTCATAAACGGCTTGCCTCTCGCGACCTTTGAGCTCAAGAACCACTACACGCGGCAGACCGTAGAAAATGCCATCAAGCAGTACAAGACCGACCGCGATCCGAAGGAGAAGTTGCTGAGGCCGAAGCGCTGCGCCGTGCATTTCGCAGTAGACGACACTGACGTCTACATGTGCACCGAGCTGAAGGGGGCGGATTCGTGGTTTCTGCCTTTCAACCGCGGCGTCAACGGCGGCGCGGGGAATCCCGTCATCCCCGGCAAGACGATGACGAGCTACCTCTGGGAGGAGGTCCTCGAGAAGCGATCGCTTTCGAACATCATCGAGAACTTCGCGCAAGTGATAGTCACCGAGGACAGGAAGGGCAAGACTCGCAGGGAGATGGTGGTGTGGCCGCGCTATCACCAGCTCGACTGCGTAAGGAAGCTTCTTGAGGCCACGAGCCTTGCCCCCGTCGGACGGAAGTTCCTGATTCAGCATTCGGCGGGCTCCGGCAAGTCGAACACGATCACGTGGCTCGCGTACCAGCTCGTTCTCCTTCAGAAGCCCGATACCACGGCGAAGTTCGATTCCATCATCGTCGTCACCGACCGCATCAACCTCGACAAGCAGATACGCGACAACATCAACGCCTTTGCGAAGCTCAAGAACCTCGTCGGCTGGGCGGACCACGCCGAGACGCTGCGCGAGCTCCTGCAGGGCGGCAAGAAGATCATCGTCTCGACGATCCATAAGTTCTCGTTCATCCTCGACGAGATCGGATCCTCGCTGAAAAACAAGAGTTTTGCCATAGTCATCGACGAGGCTCATTCGAGCCAGAACGGAGAGATGGCGTCGAGCATGGCGGCGAGCGTTTCCGGCAATGCGCAGGAGCTGAACGAGGACGGCGAGGTAGAGGACACGGAAGACAGGATTCACCGCATCATCAAGGGGCGCAAGCTTGCGAAGAACGCCAACTACTACGCCTTCACCGCGACGCCGAAGAACAAGACGCTGGAGATGTTCGGCGAGGAGTACACGATGGCGGATGGCGTCACCTACGCCCCGTTCCACGAGTATACGATGAAGCAGGCCATCGAGGAGACGTTCATTCTCGACGTCATACGCAACTACACGCCATACCAGTCGTTCTACGAGGTCGTGAAGAAGGTGGAGGACGATCCGCAGTTCGACAAGGACAAGGCCCCCAAGCGCATCCGCGCTTTCGTGGAGCGCCAGCCTGAGACGATCGAGGCGAAGAGCCGCATCATCGTCGACCATTTCTGCACAAAGGTCTTCAAGAAGATAGGCGGCAGGGCGCGGGCGATGGTCGTGACGTCTTCCATCGAGCGGGCAATCGACTTCTACAAATGCATTTCCCGTCTCCTGGAGGAGCAGGGCGGCAAGTTCAAGGCGATTGTCGCCTTCACCGACAAGGAGATCGACGGGCATGTCGTCACAGAGGCGTCGCTGAACGGCTTCCCCTCCGCCCAGATCGAGGACAAGATCGAGGAAGAGCCGTATCGCATCCTTGTGGTGGCGGACAAGTTCCAGACAGGCTATGACCAACCGTTGCTGCACACGATGTATGTGGATAAGGTCCTCACGGATCTCAAGGCCGTCCAGACGCTTTCGCGGCTGAACCGCGCGCACCCGAAGAAGTTCGATACATTCGTGCTGGACTTCGCGAATGATCCCGAAGACATCCGCGCGGCGTTCCAGCGCTACTACAAGACCACGATTCTCGAAGGCGAAAGCGACGTCAACAAGCTGAATGATCTCATCGATACTGTAGAGCGCAAGCCGTTTTATACGAACGAGGATAAACTTCGGGTCGTGGAGTTGCGGCTTTCTGGCAACGACGGGGATCGACCCGAGATAGACGCCATACTAGATGCTAATGTCGCCCGCTTCAAGGATGAGCTGAACGAGGAGGAGCAGGTCCGAGCAAAGAGCGCGATGAAAAACTTCTGCCGCATATATCCGTTCTTCGCGGCAATTATGCCGTTTGAGAGTTTGGACTGGGAGCGGCAGTATCTCTTCTATTCGCTGCTGGTCAAGAAGCTGCCGAAGCTGAGGCGCGAGGATTTTACCGCCGGTCTCTTGGAGACCATAGACTTCGACAAGTACCGCATCCAGAAAGCGGAAGAACGCGACATTACTTTGGAGAATGTCAACGCAGTTGTTGCGCCGGTTCCGGTTGGCTCGGGCGGCGGCATTCCAGAGGTGGAACTTGACTCGCTTTCGCACATCGTGGAGGACTTCAACGCGGCATTTGGCGGAATAGACTGGCGCGACGAGGACGAGGTTCGTCGGCAGATTCAGGACTTGCCGCGAAGAATGGCGCAGGACGACAACTTCGTCAATGCTGTCAGGAACGGCGACAGTCAGGTGGCGCAGATTCAGTTCAATGACGCCATTCAGAACATCGTTGCAACGATGGGCGAGGAGAAGCTGGAATTCATGCAGCAATATTTCGCCAATGCCGAGTTTCGGAATTTTGTAAACGAGCGCGTCTTCCGTGCTTGTCTAGAAGACATAGGTAAGAGCCGTCCGCCTGTGCCAAAGTGGGGGGCTGACGAGGAGGAGACGGACGGTGGCTATCTGGCCGCGGCAGAATCTGGAGAAGAAGACCACAATGGGGAATGACTTTAAGAGAAGGGCTGTCGAGTCGAAGCCGCGCGAAAGAATTGAACGTGCAGGGAGTGCTTCGGTCGCAAGTGCAGCGGAGCTTCTTGCCATTATAATCAAGACAGGGACGGCGGGTTGCGACGTGATGGAGCTTTCTCGTCGACTCATCGACGCATTTGGCAGCGCCGAGGCGCTTGTAAAGGCTGATCTCAACACATTGCGAAGCGGGATCAAGTCGTATAACGATAAAAACCCCAAGCGCAGGATCGCGGGTCTCGGGCGTGTCAAGACACTTCAGCTTGCTGCGGCGTTTGAGTTGGCGAGGCGGGGATATGCCGCGCGGACGACGCCAGCCACAGTTGTGGCTTCATCTTCTGATGCCGCTGCGGTCTTTCGGGCGGCGCTTGGAGAGAATGCGGAGAAGGAGAAGTTCTGGGCATTGCCGCTCGATCCGAAGCGGAGACCGCTTTCTGAGCCGCAGACTATTGCCGTCGGAACCCTCAATGGAGTTAATGTTCATCCTCGCGATGTCTTTTCAATTGCTGTTCGCTGGAACGCTCATTCTATAGTGGTCGCCCACAACCATCCTTCCGGAAGTTCGTTACCATCGAAGCGCGACATTGACCTTACATGGGGCCTTTATGCGGCTGGGAAAATGATGGGGATACCGCTCGTTGACCATATTATCATTACCAATAAATCCCACTACAGTTTCGCTGACAACGGGCGTTTGTGCAAGAAGTAGTGGCGTGCGCCACACGAAAATGCAAGTGCGTCGTCTCGATTGAGCTAGGCTGAGATGCTGATAAAGGTGTTGAAGCGATTGTTATGAGGTAAGGTAAGGCGGGTGCTGCCATATTCAGAATTGTAAACAGAAAGGAATGGCGTATGTATGAATTCATAGGAACAGTGAAAGCGATTGGCGAGATCCAGACCTTTCCGAGCGGGTTTCAGAAGCGCGAGCTGGTCGTGGAAGAGTCCGGCGACGGGAAGTGGCCGAATGTGGTGGCGTTCGCCTTCAAGAAGGACAATGTCGCCAAGCTCGACGGCGTGAGGCCCGGGCAGCGGGTGAAGGTCTCATTTGCAGTCGACGGTCGCGAATGGACCGACCCCAAGACGGGCAAGGTGCGTTACTTTGCCGATTTGACCGCGCTCCGCCTTGAAGTGCTCGATGGCGCCGGGGTGCCACCGCCAGCCGAGCCGGACGACATGGCGTCGTTCACGGCTCCGGAGGACGAGCCGCCGTTTTGAGGTGGTGCATGTTCAGAATTGAAAAATCCGTGTCAGATTCTGGCGTGGGAAGCGAGTAGGAGATGAACGGAGGGGTAAGTAATTGATATGGAACTTCAAGATCCACGCAATCGCAAGATGCAGAACAGCATCAATGCCTGCGGCAAGGAACCGTCCAGCAAGGATGCCGTGCCCGACAGTGCGCCTAAGGAAAGGGCAGAGGCAAAAGAAGTCGATAAGGTCCAGCAAGACAACCGCCATCGAGAGGAAACGGCGCCGAATGGGCTTCCATTGCCGCCCGGGGGCATCAGGCCGATAGAGTCGGAAGAATGCGAGCGCGCGACGACAAACCTCGTCGTCCAGGCGGGCGATACGCTCTGGACGATCGCCAGGAGGTGCAAGACCACGCCGGCAAAACTGGCCAAGATGAACGGAAAAGACGTAAAGGCGCTCAGCTCGCTGCGTGTCGGTCAGGTCCTGAAGGTGCCGGTGCAATAGAAAGGATCATGTGTTTTGAAATGCGTGCGGCAAGGATAATTACTACACCCGAGTGAGAGGCAATTTGTGAGCGAATTCTGATTGACGGCAAACGGCGGATTGTGGTATATTTGTTTCGTCTTAAGGATAAGAACGATTACTGAGGCAGTTCATTATGACATAGCTGATTACAAGACTCCAGATATTGATGGTTGTTGTCCCGAATTGAGCACGAAGCGTCTGCAGGGCGTGGATGCCGTGCCTATCAATGGGAGGACTGCACACAAAAGGAGTCGGCTATGGCAAATGAACACAGGAAAATGACGGTCGCGCGGGCGCTCAAGGAAAAGGAGCGCATCTTAAGGCGTCTCGCAGAGGCGAAAACTCTGTTCGAGGGCGTCAACTGCGTCAAGGTGGGCGAAGTTCGGGACGCGGATCCTGAAGCCGTCTACGGAGATGTGCAATCCCTCCAGAAGCGATACCTCGAGATAAAGAAGGCGATTGCCGTCGCGAATGCCGGCATTTCGCCCAAACTGGCCGAGCTTCTGGTTGCCAAGACCGAGCTCAACTTCTACCATAGACTCAGCTGCAGGGTGTGCGGTACGGATCAGTACGACATCTTCATCGACACAAAGAAGCGCCGCGAGATCATCGAGATGCTCAACACGCGGATCGAAGATCTCCAGGACGAAGTGGACAATTACAACGTCACCCACTTCGTCGAGCTCGGTGCATGACGATTTCCTGGACGGCCAAAGGAGGGGACGAGACAATGCAAACCGGGATGGGCTGGGAGCCATTCCAACCTCGCTATTGAGTGCGAATCAAACCTGCTAGACACTAAAGATACGAGTATGGGACCCCATCGGGCGGCAGCTCGGTCGATCCAAACCTTGTTACAAACTTTAGAAGTCATGGGTTAAAGTTCAAAGCTCAAAAATCAAAACTTAGTTTCCTGCATTGAATCATTCCATCTGGAGGCCGTCCGGGCTTTTGACAAATTCTGAAATCGTGTAAGATTTCGGTTTGTGCGGCGAGTATGGGGTAGATGCTGCTTATAGTGAAATGCCTCGCGATGGCTTTG
>CADCGZ010000051.1 GCA_902801025.1 uncultured bacterium
GGGAAATATTATGCTCTCCACCAATCATATGCAAGGAGAATCAATGTCCTTTGAAGAACTAAACGTTCCCAAAAACCATATTTACCTTTTCAAACCACAGCCATGTGAGATATCCTTTGATGGTGTGAAGGGAATTACGAAAGGGCGCTTAATTTGGTATAATATCCGCATGGACGGCAAGCTGGTTGAGTAAAAGAAAGGAAGCTTGTTTAAATGAAAGTTGTAATATTGGCTGGTGGATTTGGAACCCGCATAGGTGAAGAGAGCCGGCTAAGGCCTAAGCCGATGATTGAGCTTGGTGGGATGCCCATTCTCTGGCATGTGATGAAGCTGTATTCGCACTATGGCTTCAACGACTTTGTCATCTGCGCCGGATATAAGCAGGAAATCGTGAAGCAGTGGTTCGCCGACTATTTCCTAAACCGCTCCGACGTCACCTTCGACTTTTCAGGAGGAAAGTGCGATACCGTGTTCCACAATAGCAGCTGCGACCCTTGGCGCGTCACAGTTGTCGACACGGGGCTTAACACTATGACAGGCGGGCGCATCAAGCGCATTCAGAAGTATGTTGGCGACGAGCCGTTCTTCATGACATACGGCGACGGAGTCTGCGACGTAAATGTTAAAAAGCTGCTTGAGTTCCACAGATCGCATGGCAAGTTTGCGACGCTGACGGCAGTAAAGCTTGGACAGGACAAAGGCGTTCTGAACATAGGGGGCGACAACGCCGTCAAGTCGTTCCGCGAGAAGAACCTCGTGGATGCTCCGCCGATAAATGCTGGATTCATGGTGTTGGAGCCAAAGGTGTTTGACTACATAGACGGAGATATGACTTCGTTTGAAAAGGAACCGCTGGAGCGACTTGCAAATGAAGGCCAGTTGATGTCGTATGTCCATACTGGCTTCTGGCAGTGTATGGACAATACGCGTGAGAAGGAGATGCTTGAACAATTGCTTGTGAAGAACGCTGCGCCTTGGAAGGTGTGGGAGTAAAAATGTTTGATTGCTACAGAGGCAAAAAAGTCCTGGTAACGGGGCACACTGGCTTCAAGGGCTCGTGGCTCTGCGAGTGGCTGATTTCGCTCGGCGCGGAGGTTCATGGGCTTGCCTTGCCTCCTCCCACCAGACCGAGTCTTTTCAACCAGCTGCGGCTTGCCAAGCGCATAAAATCGCATACAATTGGTGACATCCGCGATTTGGCGACCGTGAAGGGCGTGATGCGCCGCGTCAAGCCGGATTTCGTGTTCCATCTGGCTGCGCAGCCTTTGGTGAGGTTGTCATATGAGAAACCTGTCGAAACATTCGACACAAATGTGATGGGGACTATTCATGTTCTCGAAGCGGCGCGGCAGATGTTCCGCGATGGCAAGAACAAATGTTCGATTGTCTGCATAACCACGGACAAGTGCTATGAGAACAAGGAGACGGCTCGTCCCTACAAGGAAGACGATCCTATGGGCGGATATGATCCATACAGTTGTTCCAAGGGCTGCGACGAGCTTGTCATCTCTTCTTATCGACGCTCGTTCTTCGGCACTCCCGATTCTCCAGTTTGGGTCGCCTCTGCTCGTGCGGGCAACGTAATCGGCGGTGGCGACTGGGCTTTGGACAGGATTGTGCCCGACGCCATGCGTGCGCTTGCCAAGGGCGAAGCGATCCCCGTGCGCAACAAGACTTCGACGCGACCCTGGCAGCATGTTCTTGAGCCATTGGGTGGTTATCTCACCCTTGGCGCGATGCTTGCGACGCGAAAGCGCTTTAGCGACTTCGCAAGCGGGTTCAACTTCGGCCCGGATCCGAAAGCGAACAGAACTGTTAAAGAGCTGATTGAGGAGATTCTAAAGTGGACGAAGGGCGGGTGGGTTGACAAGTCCGATCCAAAGGCCGTCCACGAAGCAGGGCTTCTCAACCTCGACATCCGCAAAGCACGGAAGGTGCTTGGATGGAAACCGAGGTGGGATTTCGAGGAGACTGTGAAGAACGCCGTACAGTGGTATGCCTCCGTGGCTGACGGCGGCAACCCCATGGCAATAACAAAGGAACAGATCGCGGCATATGGATTTTAGCCGTGTAGAACATGTAGAACGTGTAGAATAAATCTGAATCATGAGGTTTAACATGGCAGCTTCCATTGAAAACCTGAGAAAAGAAATAATTGAAAAGACGGCCGAGTACTATCGGCTTGTCCACAAGACAAAGCAGAACGAGCCGTTCGTGCCCGGCAAGTCTCGTGTCAATTACGCAGGTCGCGTCTTCGACGAGAAGGAAATGCAGAACCTTGTCGACGCATCGCTGGAGTTCTGGCTCACATATGGACATTGGTCGCGAGACTTCGAGAAGGGGCTCGCCGCCTACCTCGGTGTTCGCTGGGCGCTTCTTGTAAATTCCGGCTCATCAGCCAATCTTCTCGCCTTTGCAACGTTGACCTCGCCGCTTCTTGGCGAGCGCCAGGTGAAGCGCGGCGACGAAGTGATTACCGTCGCGGCTGGCTTCCCGACGACGATCGCGCCGATTGTGCAATATGGGGCCGTTCCGGTGTTTGTCGATGTCGAGCTTGATACGGCGAACATTGACGCGTCTAAGCTTGAGGCGGCGGTTTCGCCCAAGACAAAGGCCGTCATGCTCGCGCATACGCTTGGCAATCCATTCAATATTAAGGCAGTCAAGGCGTTTTGCGATAAGCACAACCTATGGCTCATTGAGGACAATTGCGACGCGCTCGGATCGAAATATGACGACAAGTTCACCGGAACATGGGGCGATATCGGCACGTCGAGCTTCTACCCTCCGCACCACATGACAATGGGTGAGGGCGGGGCTGTCTATACGGACAACCCGCTCCTCAAGAAGATAGCGCTTTCCATTCGCGACTGGGGACGCGACTGCTGGTGCGAATCGGGCGTGGACAACACCTGCGGCTGTCGCTTCACGAAGCAGTTTGGCACGCTGCCTGTCGGCTACGACGAAATAAGCATCTTCCGTCCGTACCCCGAAAGCGATCCGTCGTGGTTTGGTTTTCTGATGACCGTCAAGCCCGACGCCGGTTTCACGCGCAATGACTTAGCGAAGCACCTTGAGGCCGCGAACATCCAGACGCGCAATCTTTTTGCGGGAAACATCACAAAGCACCCTTGCTGCGAGTCGCTCAAGGAAGGCGTCGACTACCGCGTTGCCGGTTCCCTCGTAAACACCGACATAATCATGAATTCCTCTCTCTGGATAGGTCTCTACCCCGGCATGGGCGACGCGAAGATCGACTACATGGTTGAGACAATACGCCAATTCTGTTTAGCCGTGTAGAACATGTAGAACGTGTAGAGGAAGAAAGAGCATGAGAGTTGCAGATTACATCTGGAAGTTCTTGGCTGATAAGGGCGTTAAGCACGTTTTTCTTGTTACGGGCGGAGGTGCCATGCATCTCAACGATGCGCTTGGTCGAGAGACGTGCATAAAGTATGTCTGTAATCTTCATGAGCAGGCGTGCGCGATGGCGGCGGAAGGTTATGCAAGGATGTCAGGGATGCCAGGTGTCGTGAGCGTCACTACAGGGCCAGGAGGGACGAATGCATTGACTGGTGTGATGGGGGCATGGCTCGATTCCGTTCCGATGATCGTGATTTCTGGGCAGATCAAGCGCGCAACAATGATAACCTCTTGCCCACATCTGAAGCTCCGGCAGCTTGGCGACCAGGAATACAACATCGTTGATGCAGCGCGTCCGATGACGAAGATGGCGAAGACGGTGATGAAGATTGAGGATGTTCCGGATACGATGGCAGAAGCTTGGGAACTCTGCCAGAGCGGACGTCCTGGTCCAGTGTGGATTGACGTTCCGCTTGACATACAGGCCGCAGAAATGCCTGAGAGCCTTATTGCGACTGATGGCAAACCTTCATTTGCCGAACCGCTTTGTGTTCCGACACAACAGCAAGTTGCTGAAGTTGCATCACTACTGAAGAATTCCAAAAGGCCTGCGATTATCGTTGGGTCTGGTGTGCGCAATGCGCGAGCCGAGAAGCTTTTTTTGGAAGTGTCCGAATCGTTGAACATTCCGGTGTTGACCTCGATTTCCGGCATCGACCTCATACCCTCGGATCATCCGCTCTTCTTCGGTCGCCCTGGCATTCTTGGCGAGCGCCCGGCGAATTTCATAATGCAGAACAGCGACCTGTTCATTGTACTTGGCACTAGAATGGGCATCCGCATCTGCGGATATGCATACGATACGGTGGCAAGAGGTGCTACAAAGGTAATGATTGATGTCGATGATGCAGAGTTGAGCAAGCCGACGTTCAAACCAGACATCAAGATACTTTCGGACGCCGGCGAGTTCCTGAAGATGCTCCATTGTTCGTTGGCATCAATGCCTCCGAAAGAAGAATGGCTTGATTATTGCCGTCGAGTGAAGGAAAAATATCCAGTAATCTTGCCCGAACATCGCGAGAGGACCGACTATGTGTCAAGCTATGTATTGCCTGAGGCCGTTGTGCGCCATGCGCCCGATCCTCTAACTGTTGTGACTTCAAACGGCATTGCATATACTTCGACGTTCCAGTCCATTCCGATCCGCAAGGGAATGCGCATGTTCTCTAATGAAGCCTGTGCATCGATGGGGTATGGCCTTCCTGCGGCGATAGGCGCGGCGTTCGCGGGCGGAGATCGTCGTGTGGTGTGCTTTGAGGGAGATGGTTCGATTCAAATGAACCTTCAGGAACTGCAGACGCTGAAGAACTACAATCTCCCGGTCGCACTTCTGGTTTACAACAACGGAGGCTACCTCTCGATAAAGACGACGCAGAAGGCTTTCTTCGGCGGGTTCTTTGTAGGTTCTGAGGCCGGGTCTGGGGTCGTGCTTCCATCCTTTGAGAAACTGGCAGCTGCATACGATCTGCCATATTTCAGACTTTCAACCAATCAAGAGCTGGATGAAAAACTGCCTGAAATATTCGCGGTGGATGGACCTGTCGTTGTTGAAGTCATGCTTGATCCATTCGAGGTGCTTGGCCCGAAAGCGGCGTCGAAGCGGTTGCCTGACGGCACTATGGTTTCAGAACCTCTCGACAACATGGCGCCGTTCCTACCGGAAGAAGAGCGTGCGAAGTGGATGCTGCCAAAACAACAAAAACTAGGACGGGTGCATGACGAGTAGTGGCGAGATAAGACGCCTCTTCATCACCGGCGGCACTGGCTTTTTCGGCAAGTCGATGCTCGACTATCGCCTCCGACATCCCGAATGGCCGTGGGCCAAGGCGGAGTGGGTGGTTCTCTCTCGCTCTCCAGAGCAATTCAAATCCGCAAACGCTGCGCTTGCCAACCAACCAGGGATTTCGTTTGTAGCAGGCGATGTGCGTGACTTTGCATTCCCCGAAGGGCATTTCGACGCCATTTTTCATGCCGCGACAAGCGCTGTTACGACGATGTCAGACGATGAAATGACGAGTGTCATATTGGATGGCACAAAGCATGTCGTCGAGTTCGCCAAGGTTGCCGGCTGCCGCAAAGTGCTTTTTACGAGTTCGGGCGCCGTCTATGGACCAAGAATCTCTCCGGCGAGCGAAGAAGACGATTGCCGGCCGGTAACGGCGTACGGGAAAGGCAAGCTGGAGGCAGAGAAGATTTTGATCGAATCTGGATTAGAAGCGAAAATCGCCCGCTGCTTTGCCTTTGTTGGTCCACACCTTAACCGCAACATCCACTACGCTATCGGCAACTTCATCCAGAACTGCTTTGACGGGAAGCCAATCGTAATCAACGGGGACGGCACGCCGCTCCGCAGCTATCTTTACGCCGATGATCTTGTCGAATGGTTGTTTGCGATTCTCGAACGCGGTGAAAGTGGAAGACCGTACAACGTCGGTTCTGACCGGTCGGTCTCGATACGTGAACTTGCGGAGACGGTTCGCGCAGTCCTCGATTCAAAGAGCGAAATCGTCGTGAAGGGCACGCCAGTTCACGGCTCGAAGCCATCTGTCTACGTGCCGAGCATTGATAGGGCTTTTCGCGAGTTGGGTTTGATTTCAAATGTCGGTTTGGAAGAGGCAATAATCCGCACAGCACAGGGGTGAATCGCTTCATTCACTGTCCGATCTTGTCGGATGCCCGTTTTTTGAGTAGTCGGTATTCTCGCCCTTGGATGGCAAATGACTGTTGAGTGCTGTAAAAGCCGTGCTGCACCAATTGTTCTTCGTTTGATGGCTTGGTTCCATAGGCGAAGGCTTCGCCGATCTTCGCTAGCATTGATTTCTCGGTGGATAAGCTTTCTCTTCGTGCGGCCTCAAGGCAGAGGTTCCTGATAAAGGCGTATAAAGTATATGATTCTTCAATCGCGGCATATTTGTCTTCGCTTTCAAGGATCGCAAACTCACACTTATCAATGATCGCAGAATTAATTGCTTCGCTTCCGCTGCTGTTATTGTCTGGAAAAGATGTTTGAAGAATGCCTAATTTGCGAAGCGAGTAATATGTAGAATATCCATTGGTTAGAACCAATGTGCCACGTGGAATATCAGCGAACATCTTGGCTGTTTCACGGTCGATATCGTATGCTGGATATGTTAGGTCTGCTATGGCGTACGCTATTGGGCCACAAATGACTCCATAGGCAATGGCGAGTCCGGAGATAGCCCTTGTTGTGAGAATGTTTCGCCTGGAGAAATGTTCAATCGCATCTGCGGCGAAAAGTAAGAAATACGGCATTAGATAAACATACCTGAAAGTGTGCATTCCTGTAGCGATTCCGATGATTACGGCAATAGAGAACAATGAGAACATCGCCATTCGCTTGGAAAAAGACAACAATATGCCTGCATACGCAATGATGAAAAAGAATGGCGCTCGCAATGTTTCCTTGACAATAGGAACTGGTAGGGCTTTTAATCGCTGAACAATGCCAAAACATCCGTCCGACGGCGAGCCGCCGCCATATGTCGCAAAATATTGCGAGAGCGACCCGGCGGCGATTGCGTATATATGAATCAGGGGTAAAAGTAGTGTTATAGATACGCCTATGGCAATGAGAACCGGGGCAATCAACTTTTTGTGCGATTCATGATTCTCGATATGAACTAAAAGGAACATAGGGAATAGCATGACGGCAGTCGGCCATATAAATGGTGTTGCAGCTGCGATAATGGCTGCGGTCTTATATTTCCGCTTGGCTAACAGTCCGCATGCCAGAAAGCTAAAAAAGAACACTATCGTGTCTATTCGCACAAGCCTCGTGCTTTGCACGAAAAGCGGGAGCGTCACGGCCAAGATTGATGTTGCAATGATGCTCATGCGAGAGTATCGTCCACATGATTTCATAAACCACCCAAATGCTACGGCGGCAAGGATAAGCCCAATTATCGGCGATAGTCTTGTGCCGGTTTGGCCAAAGCACATGAAGAGCAGTTCTTGCAAGGTCGGGCCAATGTAGTAAGGAGGAATGGCCGGCAGTCCATTTGGTTGCAGAAGAATTGATTCTCCAAATGACGATCCTGAAGAAAGAAAATTCCTGCCCATTTCTACAATGTGCACCTCGTCCATCCATGGCAGGAATCCCAGCATCGCCATCTCCTTTTTAGAAGTTAAGGCGCTCCTCTTCTATCACAAGCGGCTTGTTTTTCACCTGCGTCCATATGGCGCCGATATATTCACCAATGACCCCGATGAATATGAGCTGTACAGCAGAGAAGAAGAATAGCCCGATTACGAGAGGAGCAAGACCGACTGTAAAGCTATCCCAGAATGCAAGTTTGTATGCGAAGTAAACGATGGCTGCGACTAGGCTTAGTGCGGCTAGCACGAAGCCGATGAACGCCGCAAGCCGAAGGGGAAGCTTGGTGTGGTTTACAAAGCCTGTCATGGCATAGTCATAGAGCGAGAATAGATTGTTCTTCGTTTTCCCGTGAATTCGCGCCTGCTGTTCGTAGGGAACCTCGACGCGCTTGAAGCCAATCTCCGCGACAAGTCCGCGCATATATGGGTATGGTTCGTGGAATTTTCTGAGCGCGTCCACAACGCACCTGTCGTAGAGTCCGAAGCCCGTGAAGTTCTCTATCTGCGGCGTCTCGGAGAATGCCTTGATCAGCTTGTAGTAGCAGCGGCGCAGCAAAAACATAAGCGCCGATTCCTTGCTCTTCGGCTTTACGCCGCATACGATCTTTGCGCCGGTCTCCCATTCGCGGATGAAGTCATGTATGACCTCCGGTGGCTCTTGCAGGTCCGCACACATCATTACGACGGCGTCGCCGGAGGCTGCGAGTAGGGCGTTGTACGGCGAGCGGATCTGCCCGAAGTTGCCGGCGTTCAGGATCAGTGCGCGCGATCCGTCGGTTGACGCGTTGTCGGCCAGGATGATTTCATAGTCATACTCGGCATGCGTGGACATTACCGCCGTTATGCGGCGGTACAGTTCAGGAATGTTCTCTTCTTCGTTGAAGCAGGGCGAGACTATGCTAATCTTCTTCATAATGGTTCGTTTGCTTGAATGAATAGTGCTTGTGGGCCCAGTATGAAACGACTGTAAGGGCAACGCTTATTGCGAGCTGTACAATGTACGCGTTAAGTTCGAGTTGCGTGACGAGAATCCAAATCAGAAATATGTTGAGAATAGACTGCCCGCCGTAAACGACATAGAAGCGAAGATACTCGCGCCACCAGCATCCGTGAGAGCGGTATGTGATGAACCGGTGGGTGAGAAACGACATCGTTATGCCGAGAATGGCAGCGATAGTTGAGATGAACCAGTCCGGCCAGCGACCGTTCATCACCCAGTATAGCCCCGCGAACGCAAAATAGCCGAAAACAAAGTTCCATGCCCCTACGACTAGAAATCGCAGGGGCTGAGAATTGCTCCATTTTATCAGCGGCTTTAAGTCCATTTGTTGGAATTATATCAAAAACTCCGTTTGCCCGCCGAGGGGAAATTTTGGTACAATATTTTTATAATGCGAATTCTCTATGTCTCTAGCACTCGGTGGCCCTGGTTTGAAAGTCAGAGCAGTGCCGAACATTTTGCTGCTGCGCCTTACTCTATAGACGCAATCGGCTATAATCTTGAAAGACTTGGCTGGACGGTTGGTTGGTGCGGCTGGAACAGTTCTAAGAGCCCGTTTTCGCTGGCAAAACGTATCGACGGCTTTAAGCCTGACATCATCTACACGTATGGTTCTACTGTGGCATTGCATCCTCTTTTTTGCCGCCGATTCCTCTGTAAGCACAAGGCGTTCAAAGTTGTGCATGGGTGGGATGACCACTATGGGCGCATCTGGGGTGATTTGTTCGGTTGGCCTGGCAAAGTATTCATGAACTGGATGGAGAAGCGTATCGTCAAGAACTCTGATGCAGTTGTGACACTTAGCTATGAACTTCAGAAGATCGGTCGGAAGTGGGGCGTTGAGTGCAAGTACATTCCGAATGGCGCCGATCCGATTGAGAATTTGCCGCGGTCAGACAAGATCAAGCTGGAAGGGTGCTTCAAGATTGTCTACACTGGAGACAAGGCAAAGTGGAAGCGCACGAGTGACATTTGCTCGGCAATGCAGCACCTACCGAAAGACATTAAGCTCTATCTGACTGGGCGCACCGAGAAGTATCTCGATAAGTACGCCAGCGACAATTGCATCTTCCTCGGCTGGCTCACAAAGGAGGAGCAGTTTGGCGTGATGAGCCAGGCGGATGCCTTTGTCTGCACATCAGACCAGGACTGCAATGCGAAGCTCCAGGAATATCTTCGCTGGAAGAAGCCAATTCTCGCTTACGATGGCGAGGCAAATAACTTCTTCAAGAACGGCGAGACAGCGCTTCTTGCGAAGCACGGTTACTATGTGCCGCTCATCAGAAAGCTCGCCGCAGATCCCGAGTTGTGTAAGCGCATAGCCGTGAACGCAGAACGGGAGATACCAGTATATAGCTGGCGAGAAATCGCAGAGCAGTTTGATGAATACTTTTCCGAGTTGACATCGGAGCGGAAGCTGTGATACAATTGATTGCAACTGAAATACATGAAGGGAGTGTTTGTATGACGGCAATGATAACAGCACGAGTTGATGCTGAGAAAAGAAAGACAGCGGAGAAGATCTTCTCTGAGGTTGGACTTACTACATCAGCAGCGGTTAATCTTTTTATATGCGCGGTTGCCATGAACGGAGGCATTCCTTTCAAGATAGGCGTGAAGAATGCAGAGGGATATGAGTGGAATGCTCCTTCTGTCGAGAAAAAAGGGGGACTTAAACTCGGAATTGCCGAGGGGAAGTACAAGTTTCCGCCAGATTTTGACGAGAGGTTCGATGCAATGGATGCAGAGGTAGCCGAGTTGTTTGGTTGAAAGGTGGTTTCAATGAAACTTCTTGTCGATACGCATTTGTTGATTTGGTCAACGACCAATCCCTCGAAGCTTTCTGAATCAGCAAGGAAGATGTTGACCGACGGCGAAAATGAATATTACTTCAGCTCCGCCTCGGTCTGGGAGATTGCGATAAAGCGCAGGAAACATCCCGACGACATGCCGATGTCGGCGGCGGCGGCGAGACAACTCTTTGAGGAGGTTGGATGCATTGAACTGCCAGTGCTTTCAAGGCATTCTGCCGAGGTGGAGAATTTGCCGGCAATACATGCCGATCCGTTTGATCGCATGCTTGTCGCGCAGGCGCGCTTAGAGGGGATGAAGCTTCTCACACACGATGGAATCATACCCGAGTACGGTGATTTTGTCATCAAGGTGTGAGCATGGTGCGGCATGAGGCTACTATTCATAGACCATGAGTGCCATAAGAAGACTCGCTCCGCAGAGTTCTTCTTTGCGGTGGGACAATGCCGCGCGGGAGATGACTGTCTGTCCATGGGCTGAGATTGTGGGAGAAATAATAGAAAATTCTTTATTGCAATGAAATCAAAATCATATCCATCTGGTGCAGTGGTCTACGAAATCCCGTACTTTGTCGATGCCCGAGGCGCATTGAATGTCCTTGAAATCAGCAAGGAATTGCCGTTTGAATGCAAACGCATCTTTTACACTTATACAGTTCCTGATGGACAAGTGAGAGGAGAACATGCCCACAAGAAATGCGAGCAGTTTTTGATATCATTGCTTGGTAGAGTTTCTGTCCTTGTAGACGATGGCTGTGGACATCGAGATGAAATACTTCTGGATTCTCCGTCGAAGGGGCTTTGGCTTCCGAGTGGTTGCTGGGGGGAGCAGTCGGGGCATTCTCAAGATTGCATTTTGTTGGTTTTGGCTTCTGCAGAATATGACAATGATGACTATATCCGTGTGTACAACGAGTTTTTGAAATGGAAGAAGGAGCTTGGGCAATGATGATACCGATTGCTAATCCAAAGGCATCCTACTTGGCTTGTAAGGAGTTGATAGACGATGCTGTCTTTCGCGTACTTGAGAGCGGGTGGTATGTTCTTGGAAAAGAAGTTTCCGATTTTGAGAGAAGTTTTGCTCAGTGGTGTGGTTGTTCTCACGCCGTTGGTGTGGCTAATGGAACGGATGCCGTGGAGATTGCGCTTAGATCGGTCGGTGTCCATGAGGGGGATTGCGTTGTCACTGTGTCCAATACGGCAAATGCAACGGTCTCTGCTATCGAGCGCATAGGCGCAGTGCCTGTATTTGTAGATGTGCGCGAGGATACTTACACGATGGACCCAGGCAGTTTGTCTGAGGCTTTAATGATGCGGGGCGCAAAGGCCGTAGTTCCAGTTCACCTTTATGGACATCCAGCTGACATGCCTGCCATTTGTTCCATTGCTCATGGCGCAGGCGCTGCTGTTGTTGAAGATTGTGCGCAGGCACACGGGGCGACGATATGCGGCAGAAAGGTTGGAACCTTTGGAGACGCGGCTGCCTTTAGCTTCTATCCGACAAAAAATCTCGGTGCTATCGGTGATGGCGGGGCAGTTGTATCTTCTGACAATGCTGTTGCAGATCGAGTGATGCTTCTTCGTCAGTATGGATGGCGCAAGCGATATGAAAGCGAGTCGAAGGGCGTTAATTCTCGGCTCGACGAGATTCAGGCTGCAATTTTGTCCGTGAAGCTTAAATCTCTTGCACTAATGAATGGTCGGCGGAGACAAATCGCTGAATTCTACAATAGGGAGTTCTCAAAACTTCCAATTGAGCTTCCATTGACCGGCCCAGGATGTGAGCATGTCTATCATCAGTATACTCTCCTTTGCGACAGAAGAGACGACGTTGTGGCGCACCTGAAACTGGCTGGAGTTGGTACTGGAATTTTGTATCCCGTGCCAATACACAAGCAGCCAGCATATATCGACGATTTCTCCGATGTCATCCTTCCTGTTACAGAAAGTTTGGCGGATAGGATTGTTTCGATTCCTGTGTATCCTGAGTTGACGGATGATGAAGTGCATAGAGTTGTCCACGCGGTTAAGAGTTTCTTTGTGAAAACATGAAAGGAATAGTATATTGCACATATTTCAACAAGGGATACCTCAGCAGAGGCATCGTATTGCTACGTTCCCTATCGCGTTTTTCCCGTGACTATGTGGTGGAGGTTTTGTGTTTTGATGAAGAGACGTACGCATTTCTTTCAAGGTATGATTTTGGCAGTGTGGTGCCGGTGCCGATTTCGGAGTTCGAGTCTCGCCATCCAGAGCTGACAGCCGTCAAACCTACGCGTTCCCGCGGCGAATATTTTTTCACCTGCACAAGTTCGTGGACGCAGGATGTCCTCGCCCGACATACCGAGTCGTCGATGGTCATATATCTTGATGCCGATATGAAGTTTTTTGCTTCGCCGGATCCAATGCTTGAGTCCATGTCGGACAAGGACATCATCATTTGTGATCACAACTTTGAGCGGGATTACGAACTTCAGGCGGAGCATGGACGCTTCAATGTTGGCTTTGTTGCATTCAGGAATAATGAAGTTGGAGTCGATTGCCTCTCTCGCTGGGCTTCGGACTGCATTGACTGGTGCTATGACCGCGCTGAAGACGGGAAGTATGCAGACCAGAAGTATCTCGATGCTTGGCCCGAAAGATATGGAGACCGTTTATATGTAGCTCCCAAAGGCGTTGACCTTGGACCTTGGGGGATTGGCAAAGACGAGTTAACTGTAAAAGACGGATTGCCATATATTAGCGATGAGCCGGTGATTTTATATCATTACCAGGGACTTCGTCTGTTTGGAAAACGTCATTACTATCTTGGCTATTACTATCATCATCCGGTGTCGAAGATACTGGAAGTGCTGTACGAGCCCTATATCCGGGAGCTTTCTGCAGTTGAAGAAGAGTTCTCATTGTCAGGTAATGGCGGCAACGCGCGATACGCCCGAGGGAATTTACTTTACAGACTTTTTACTGGATATTGGCTGGGCTGGCCCATGCTGGCTGATGCGCAACTTCTTATACAGAGGCTCTTTAGGTGAAGGACGGCACACGATGATTCATGACGCGCATATCCCCGTGGTGTTGTTTGTCTACAAGAGGACAGACACTCTGCGTGTTACATTGGAATCGCTTCGTAAAAACAAGGTTAGGTTGCTCATAGTATATTCCGACGCAGCAAAGATTGAAGACGATCGACTGGCGGTTGATGAAGTTAGGAAAATGGTTGCGCAGATTGACTGGTGTGAAACGGAGTTGCATTTTGCTGAATCGAACAAGGGGCTCGGTCGAAGCATAAGAGAAGGCCTTGACGATGTTTTTTCAAGGTTCGAGGCTGCCGTTGTCTGTGAGGACGACTTGGAATTTGTTGAGGGAACTTTGGATTATCTTACCCAAGCCTTGTTGCATTATGCCGATGATTGCAAGGTCATGTCGGTGACTGGGTATACAAATGCGAATATAACGCCTGGCGATGTAGGGGTGAATCCTTATTTTGATGGACGTTTTGAATGTTGGCTTTGGGGCACTTGGCGGCGCGTCTGGAAGGAAATGAAGTCGCGCACGGCCCTTGAGATGATGAATATGGTTAAGGAGCGTGGCGAAGATCCCTACGCCTGGGGCGGAGACCTTCCGTATATGGCCAAGACAGAGTTGCGTAGCAATATATGGGCTGTGCGCATGTGCTATCTTCACATACTAAACCACGGTCTTTGCCTTCGCCCGCCGTGGAGCATGGTCAACCACATAGGATGGGGAGACGGATCTACTAATTGCTGCGCGAAGAACTGGGAGTACAACGGCGCGCTGAAAGTTGCTCCGCCGATTCCTGAGGTTTGGCCAGACCCCGTCATTAATCTTCAGTGTTCTCGGCTTAACAGGAAGATGTACAAGCGCCCATGGGTAGATGTATTTCCAACGGCTGTTCCAATCGCGAGAAGATTGCTTCGCGGCATGGGGATAAAAGTATGAACTGATTGCGGAGGTAACTCATGCCGACAAAGCACTATTTTGTATTTAATAATTCCGAGCCAATGTCCCATCTCGACAAGGATGCATGGGACTCTCTGAGGGTGGGGACAGAAAATCCGGCGTTCCAATTTGAGACAACTTTAGAAAAATACGAGTCAAATTGTACTAGACGAACGGACTGCCGTGAAATGGCGAAGGCTATACGAGATGCTATTTTGTCGATTGGCGCAGGGGTGTCGTCGGTTGTTTCGCTTGGTGCAGGCAAGGGAATTGTGGAATGGCATTTAAAGAAGCTTCTTCCGTCGTTGCCTATGATCTGCACAGATCCTGCGGAATCTGGAGTCGCAAGTTTACGGCAATTATTCCCCGCATGTGACAAAGTCATGGTGTTCGATATGCTGAAGGGGGATTACAGTGTGTTTGGCAAAGATGCTGTTTTGTTGATGAATAGAGTATCTACGGAGTTCACTCCAACTGAGTGGAAGCAGATATTCAAGTCCTGCAGGTCTTCTGGGGTAAAATATATTTTATTTGTTCCAACGGAAATAGCGTCGATACGGTTGAAAACAATGGAAACACTACGCCATCTTGCCAGACGAGTGTTGTGTCGTCGAGATACATTCTGCGGTTGGCTCTATAGCCGGCGGGAGTTTGATATGTTAATTTCCAGCCAGTATAGCATCGAAGGGTTTAAGAAAATTGGACATAGTGCAATATACAAATTGACTCTTTTATGAGGCTTGAGTGCATGTTGATTTTGTTCTATCTGTGTTGCTCTAACTCCCATCGCCCCACACATAAACCTTTACCTCTCGCAAGGATTCCTATTGTCGTGATTCCATTTAGAACAGACCATCGTTTAATGATGTCAAGTTCTCCTGTTCGATAGGAATCATGGAGGAACCAATGCCCAGATGTAGCAAGCAGTGGCATAGAAGCCATTAATGTGTTTTCACGACAGCCTGTAGGTCCGGCAGGGCCATCTACGAAGAGCATTTCAACCTTTTTGCCGTGTAATTCTTGAGCAATCTTCCGTTGATCAACAATTATTCTCCCAGCAGCGTCCGTTTCCATGAAGATGACTTTCCCATTGTTTGCCATTCCATGGGCGGATAATCTGGCAGACGTCTTTTCCGCTTCGGATTTATTTTGCTCAATAGATATTACCATTCCAGATTTGTTATATTTTTTCATCCATGTGCAAAAGAGGCATGTGGAACTGCCAGAGCCAAATTCCAATATTGTATTCGGCTTATTTTTATTTAGGAAATCCCACAACCAGTCCATTGTTCTGCTGTCAATGGCCCACGTTCCAAGCTCAACGCCAGAGAAAATGTCTGCAAGTTCTGAATGCTCTCCTGTGTAGCCAATTTCTCCTTTGCCCAATGGGGAAATTGGGTCTTCAATTGTGCCGTTGCGGCTATAACTTTCATTGAGATGCCGCACAGTGTCAAAGTCTAGGATTTGTCCTGACTGTAGCTCGTGGTGCTTCCAGTTGATAATGCTGTTGCGAATTTTAGCTTTGAGATAAGTAATCATGTTTGTATTGCCTTGTGTAACATTATGTAAATTGTGTAAATTGCATATGGTTACTGCGTCGCTTTATTAATACGGGATGTAAGAATCTTTAGAAGGCAAAGAATGGCTTTTATGCCATTGACGGCCGTCATCCACCAGAGCATTGTGTCGAGTGAATATATGTTGTGCTTAGTAAGGAAGTCGGCCCAAACGCTGGGTATGTAACTGGTGAAGTAGCCATGGCCAGTCACAAACAGAAGCAGAGTTGCATAGATAATATCGCAGGAAAGATACCATTTAAGGAATCCAAAATGGTTAGCAGAGATTTCGGCTGTTACGTAAAGGGTTACAAAGGCCAGTAGTGTGCCAATTCCAATAAGCCATGGAATTGCCCACGAATATGCGACATACTGATCGCCATGTGGTAGAATAGCAAAAATATGCTGGCGAAAGAAGAAGAAAGGAAGGGCAACGATAGCGCTAAATGTGCAAGTGGCTGCGGTGGATTTTAGTATGAGTGGACGTAAGTCATTCTTTCTTGCGGCAAGTTCGGCGGCGAATGGAAATATTGCGAAGTTAATAGCGCAAAGTAAATAGTTAGCAATCTCAGAGAATCGTGTCGCAATATAGTATCCTGCAGAATCAAGATCGGGGAGGCGTTGTCGAATAATCGTTGATTCTACGAGATTATAGAAACCGGTTGCAATTCCCCATGTTAAGAATATCGCAAGAAGGGCTGAGAACTTTTTAAAAGTCTCGCGCGTCCAGTACGGCTCTGCCTTGACGGAGAGTTCCTTGCGAAGTGCGATGACCGAGGCTCCGATTGTGAAAACCGGGACGGCGGCTTGGCCGACGAAGTAGCCGGTGATGGCGCGAAAGGGCATCGCGATAAGCATCGCTATGAGGCGCACAGGTGCGCCGACGATGCTGAGAAGCGACTGCGCCTTGAATTTCTTGAGTGCCTGGAGCGCGTTGGAGTAGATTGGCGCGACGGCGCCGACAAATGACGTGGCGATTATGACGAGGCCGAGCGAGCCTTCGACGATGCGGATGCGCTCGAGGAAAAGCGGAAGCGTGAACCGCGCCACGACGATGGCGACGAAGAGGAAAACGGCGGTCGCGGCAAAAACGCCGCGCATTAGGGTTTTAAGTTTGCCGAATTCCTTGGCGATGGAAAGACGAGTCAGTTCGTTGCGGAAGGTGTTGGCAAATGCGGCGACGGGAATTGCGAGAAAGTTGGCGAACTGGGTGAGCGGCATGACCGCGCCGAGCTCGGACGGGTCGACGTACTTCGGCACGAGCCACAGTCCGACGAACGCATTCAGGACGTCCGCCGCGCGGCATGCGCAGAAGAGCATTAGCGAA
Source organism: uncultured bacterium (assembly GCA_902801025.1). Lineage (GTDB taxonomy): Bacteria > Verrucomicrobiota > Kiritimatiellia > RFP12 > UBA1067 > UBA1067. The sequence continues at coordinate 17,194 of CADCGZ010000051.1, forward strand.
TACCACCAGAAGTCGCCGAGCCGCGCGTGGAGCCGCGTGAATGTCGCGCGTATGTCTTTTATCGATGGAAGGAATGCGACCATGTGGTGGATTACTTCTTTTGCGGGATGATCTTGCAGAGATAGACGTCGGCGGGAGCTCCTGTGCCGAACGACGGCATCTTGAATGTCTTGATTGGTTGCAGCGCGTACTCCTTCGCGTGCTCACGGTAGTGCTGCAGGTTGTAGGCGTGCTGCGAATCGGCGAGAGCGTAAAGCTTGGCGTCGGGCTTGGCCTTAAGTATAGACTCTATCACTGGGATCGGGTCGCTGTTGGCGATGTTTGTTGTGGCAGTGCGAATCGGAAGCGACATGAGCATCTGGTTCGATCGCTCGCCGATTACTATTGCGTCTTCCGGAAGAATCTTTGCGAGTTCGGCTGCGGCTTTGTCGTGGAAGTGCGTTCCAGGGCGCAGAAGGTCCGCGAATGCGCTTCTCCAGTTGGGCGTTGCGACATACATTGCCAACACGCAGAGAGGCAGGGCGAACACCGAAATGGCATGGCGCGGGAGGTGCCTCCCGAATATCGCAACGAGAAAGACTGCGGAGACTGCGAGCGAAACAGCGAGCGGCGCAAAGTATTCGCTCGCCGATTTCTTCATGTATGGCGCGAGCTGGACTGCCGGGATGGCCGCAAAGACGACAGAGGCGGCGACAAACGACGCAGCTATCCACGCGACTGCGCTTAGTTTCGGCGGCTTGAATCCGCGAAGCGACCAGATCGCTACAGACGCCGCTATCGTGAAGACGAGCATGATCGACCATGTCAGCTCCCACACGTTCTTCGACGGGAAGTTGTAGATGCGCGAATAGAAGTTCTGCGACACTGCAGGCGGGGCGGAATAGGTCACGAGGAAGATCGCGGCAACTGCGCATACCGCAAGGACAGGAAGAAAGGTAGTGGCAGTCTTCTTCCAAGTCATCGGTTCCTCACCGTCCTCGTCAAGCTCCTGCGAGATTGCGCAGAAGAGTACCGGAAGCATCGCAATGACCGGCAGGAAATAGTGCGTGTAGATTGTGTTCATCACAGACACGGCCGCAACGTATGCAGGGACGGCGAGAAAAAGGAGGAGCCGACCATTCCAGCGTCTGGCGACTGCGCTTCTTGCCGCCATGGCGAACGGCACGGAGACGATGAGCGGGGCGATTGCGCCGAGGAGTTGTATCGAGGGGTCGCGTGGGAAAGCGGAGAGGCCCTTGAAGTGCGACGCAAAGTCGAATAGTGGCGGAAGTCCGTAGTGTGCCGAAGCGCTTCTGAGCAATTCCCACGCGGATTTGCCGGCCTTTGCCGCGTCGGGCATGACGGACAGGGCAACCACGAGCTTCCAGAAGAATGCCGACCCGATGGCGACGCCGCAGAACACGGCGAGGCGCTTCGCGCAGATGCGGAAGCCGTTGCCTTCGAGGACTCCTGCGGCCGCTATCGGAAGCAGCGCCCATACCGACGGCTTTACCAGGGCGATTGCGCCGGCTATAAGACCGGCTGATATTGTGCGCCAGATCGACTTGCCTGTCGCGCAGACGTATGACATCACAAGAAGCGCGCCAATCAGTGCGTCGTTGCTCGCTGTACGTTCGTAAGCCACGACCATCGGAATCATGGACGCCGCCGTGCAGAGAGCGAAGGCGGTTGATGCCCCGGCGCGCTTCGATATGTGGCAGAAACCCGCGAGCCAACCGCAGAAACAGATGGCGAGGAAGGGGATTCGCCAGGCCCAGGTGGAAAGCCCGAACAGCAGATTAGCCGCGTAGCTTAGCCAATGCGTTCCCGCTGAATACCCGTAAGTGCATGATTCGCCGCGAGGCAAATCGACGAAAAAGCCCCAGAGCAGTTTCTCCTTGCCGCCGGAGAGGTAGTAACCCTCGTCCGTCGCGTTGTAGCCGTACTCCCACACCGACGGTATGCCGGGATCGCATGTTATCCACGGCAGGCGCAAAAGCAGGTAGATGATTGCAAAGGCGAACAGCAGAAGCCAGAACTTCGTCTTTTTGTCGCCCAGTCGTGAGTGGAGTTTGTCGAGAAGTTGCCGCATGCTGATATTATACCAAATCCTGCCGCTTGCGCTACGAGAGAGTAAAGAGTATAATATTCAGAAATCGCCTACCTGATAAACTCTTATGGCGGTTCGGATAAACTCTAAACAGAAAGGAAAGACAAAAATGTCTCGTGCATATAACTTCTCGGCGGGCCCCGCTGTCCTGCCGCTCGAAGTCCTCCAGGACGCGCAGAAGGACCTTGTCGACTACAAGGGCTGCGGAATGTCCGTAATGGAAATGTCCCACCGTGGCAAGGACTATGACGCCATCCACCAGGAGGCGATCGCCACGTTCAAGGAACTCTGCGGTCTCGGCGACGACTGGGCCGTCTGCTTTATCCAGGGCGGCGCGTCGATGCAGTTCGCGATGATCCCGATGAACTTCCTCCCGAAGGGCGGCGCGGCCGACTACGCGAAGCAGGGCACCTGGTCCAACAAGGCCCTCAAGGAAGGCCAGAAGGTCGCGGCTCTCCGCGGCGCGACGGTCAATGTCTCCTGCGACTGCGCGAAGGACATCCCCACCCGCATGCCCAAGGCCGACGAGTGGAAGTGGGCCGACGGTTCCGCCTACTATCACCTCTGCTCGAACGAGACGATCGCCGGCGCGGAAATCAAGGAGTTCCCGAAGGTCGGCGGCCCGCTCATCTGCGACATGTCTTCCGACATCTTGAGCTGCGAGCGCGACTACAACAAGTTTGACATGTTCTACGCCGGCGCCCAGAAGAACCTCGGTCCTTCCGGCATGGCCGTCGTCGCGATCAAGAAGGAACTCGCCGCGAAGGGCGACGACAAGATCCCGACGATGCTCCAGTACCGCACCTACGTCGACGAGAACTCGCTCTTCAACACACCTCCGACTTGGGGCATCTACATCTTCGGCGAGACGATGAAGTGGGTCAAGAAGATGGGCAAGGAGAACCTCTTCAAGCTCAACGCCGAGAAGGCGAAGAAGATCTACGACGTCATCGACGGCTCCGAGTTCTGGACCGGCGCATCAAGGGCGGAGACGAGGCGCTCGAGAAGATGTTCCTCGACGAGGCCAAGAAGCTCGGCATGAGCTCGCTCAAGGGTCATCGCTCTGTTGGCGGTCTTCGCGCCTCGATCTACAACGCGTTCCCGATGGAGGGCGTTGAAGCTCTCGTTTCCTTCATGAAGGACTTCGAGAAGAAGAACGGCTAACGGTTCGCGTCCAGCTGCGACTGGATATAGGCGCGGTCCTCTGCTGAAAACTTGCGGAGGACTGCGTTTATCTTTTTGCCCGATGGCGTTTCAAGGGTGATGTGTTCGCCGTCGTCGTCGGTGGCGAGCCAACGGGCCTTGATCTTCTTCCCGTTGTGGTCGGTCCAGAGTCGAAATTCTGGCTCGGCGGGTCGCGCGACTTGCGGCGCTTCTGCTTGCGGCACTTCAACTTGCGGCGCCTCTACTTGCGTGATGATGACTTGCGATGGCGGCTCGTTGGTGGTCACAACTTGCTTCGCTTCGACTTGCGCAGGTGGCTCGTTAGTTGGTGCAACCTGCTCTGCTTCGACTTGCACAGGCGTCTCATTAGTTGTCACGACTTGCGGCGCTTCGATTTGTGGCAAGGTAGCCATTTCAGTGGGTTGTTCCCTGAAGACTTCAAGTGCTGTTCCTATATGCTGCGAGAGAAGGGCGATTGACGATGCGAGAAGAAGCGCGAGCAAAAACACTCGCCTCGTCCGCGGTCCTGCGCCTTTCGGGCGCCTTTTTTTCTTCTTGCTTGGCTTCGGTCTCTCGGCCTTGGCCTGTGCATTTAGTTCTTCGAGTTTTGCCTGCGCCCCTTTTATGAAATCGCGGTCGTCTTCGCCCGACAGCGCCGCATGCCGCGAGAGTGCGGTGAGCTTCGCGCTGTATTTCCTCGCTTTCGACGCTGAAGAAACATCAGACGCGAGGATGGCCGTCATCGCGGCCTTTGTTTCACTTGGCTCGCCGTAGTTTTGCCGCGCGAGTTCGCGCATCACTGGTAGCACGCCCTCGGTGCTGTAGCCCTCGGCAGGATTGCCGTTTTCGTCTGTCGCGCTGACGGAAGCGACTTCAACTGCGGGTATCGAGTGTGCGACGGATGCAATCGTCGGCCAGCGCGAGGCGAATAGTTTGCCCGCGCCTCCAGCCGCGGCAAGTTCGCCGCGGTAGCGGTCTGCCTGCGTAAGACCGATGACGACTCCAGCGCCCGGCAGCTTTTCGCGCACGAAGTCGAGAAGCCCGCGCGTGACCCACATTGCCTCGGTGTCGCGCTCGAATTCCTCCATCGAGACGCTCCCAGGGTCGCGCAGGAGTTCCTTTATCGAGACGAGCACGACTACGGAATCCGCTGCGGCAAGATAGTCGAGAAGCGCCTTTTCCGACTGCTTGCGCATCTTCTCCCCGCCCTCGCCGCGAAAGACGGCCCTGAACGTCTCGCCGCCGAATTCAAGCATGTCGATGTTCGCTATGATGTCGCCGTCGGAGCGAAGCGACCATTCCATCTCCACCGTCTTGTCTGGATTCGTCGCGCTCGGCCATTGGTGGAGACTGCGCATCTGTCTTACGAGTGCTCGGGAAAAGCGGTTGGTCGCGGAATTCTCAGGCACAAGGCAGAGCCCGTTCGCGTTGTTGGGGCGGTAGTAGTCGGCAAGCGCCGCCATGAACACGGTCTTCCCGCTCGCTTCGCAACCTACGACGGCCAATCTCATTTTGCGCCCTCCGACGGTTTTCTCCATTCGCCGCATTCGACGGTTGCCGTTCCATCGTCGCAAAGCCGCACGGCCCATTTTGACGAGTTCTTGCCGTAGGTGGCGAGAAGCGCACATGCGGCGCTGGGGTCGAAGCCGTCGATCCTGTGCCTGCAAAGAAGTCGCCCTGCGGCGTCAGGCGGCGGAGTTGCGGATTGCGGGCCCAGATACCCGATGGTTGTCGGCGGTTCATGGGACGGCGTTGTGAAGAAGGGGTGCGAAAGGAGCGCTGCGAGGTCTATAAGCCCTGCATCTTCGATGGGCATCAGCGCGAGCGCGGTGTATTCGGACGCGCGGCCCTCGCTGTCCCATCCGGCGACTGTGCGAATCGTGTAGACCGCGACAATTCTGCCATCCGAGACGAGCCCGCGCGATATATCGGTCGGATCTGGGAAATCGCCGCGCTCTTCGGACGCGAGGCGGCGTAGCAAATCGAGCTCGGCTTCGTCGGTGCCGGGGGGCATGTGCGACCAGCTATATCCGCGAAAGGCGGAGTAGGTTGTCGTCGCAAGCATGGCGCAGTTTTCCATTTGCCATAGATTATACCGAACCCTACCGCCTGATTTCAACACGAAAATTGCGTTGTGCAATTGATAATCGGGCGCCGCAAATGATATAATATGCGGCCAAAAGGAAAAAAGAGAATGAATATCGTTTGCTTGGATCTTGAAGGAGTGCTGGTTCCGGAGATTTGGATCGCTTTCGCGGAAAAGACGGGGATTCCCGAATTCCGCCGCACCACGCGCGACGAACCCGACTACGACAAGCTCATGCACTACCGCATCGACCTCCTCGACAAGCACGGGCTAAAGCTCCCCCAGATACAGGAAGTAATCAGCTCGATGCGTCCGCTCATCGGTGCGGAGGAGTTCCTCGACCAGCTCCGCGAGCGGACCCAGGTGCTTATCCTCTCCGACACTTTCGACCAGTTCTCGCGTCCGCTCATGAAGAAGCTCAACTGGCCGGCGATCTTCTGCAACTCGCTCGATGTTTCTGCGGACGGCCGCATCACGGGCTACAAGCTGCGCTGCCCGCAGTCGAAGCTCACGACCGTAAAGGCGCTCCAAAGCTGCGGCTTTGACACGATCGCCGCAGGCGACAGCTACAACGACCTCGGCATGATCCGCGCGTCCAAGGCGGGATTCCTCTTCCGTTCGACCGATGCGATCAAGGCCGACAATCCCGACATCCCGGCGTTTGAGACGTACGACGACTTCCTGAACGCGATTTTCGCCGCGCTCTAATGATATCGACGCTTCTTCTCGCCGCCGCGCCGTTCGTGGCCTTTCCCGCGCAGGGCGCGAAGCTCCCTGCAATCGACCATGTATACCTGGCCGGTGCAGTTGCGAAGGGCGATACGAATGTCGTCGTCAACGGCGCAAACGTTCCTGTCTACCGCACTGGCGCGTGGGTGACGCTAATTGAGACGGCCGAGGGGTCGAACGACGTCTCGATAGTGTCGCAGTCTGGCGAGGCGACGAATGTCTGGTTCAAGATCGCGAAAAAGCCCGTTGCGGACCCAAACGCGAAGCCTGCGCCGGAGAAGGTGTGGAAGAAGCTCGACTACGCCAAGGACGAAGCGAAGGAGCCGCCCACGAACAGGGCGCCGAATGAGGTGACGATTGTCGTCGACGCGGGGCATGGCGGTGACGACACTGGTGCAAAGAGCCCCCACGGCTTTTACGAGAAGAACGCCAATCTTCTTGTCGCGGAACAGCTCAAGGCGGCGCTTCTTGCTCGCGGCTACAATGTCGTGATGACGCGCGAGACTGATGTCTTCATTCCCCTCTACGACCGTCCGAAGGTGGCGCACACGAACGACGCCGACGCGTTCGTGTCGATCCACCACAACGCGCCGCCCTACGACAAGGACCCGAATCTCCTGCGCTACCACACGGTCTATTCGTGGAATCCGATAGGCGAGGCGCTTGCAACGGCCATCAACGCCGAGATGGCTGCGGCGCTTGGCGACACGCTCAAGTCGAACGGCCCGATGCACGCCAACTTCGCCGTTACACGCAATCCCGAGATACCGAGCTGTCTCGTGGAAGTCGATTTCGTCACTTCGCCCGCAGGCGAGGAGGCAATATGGAACGCCGCGCGTCGGCGCGTTGTCGCAGAGGCGATTGCCTCGGGCATCGACGCGTGGCGCACGGGAACAACGAAAGACAAGTAAAATGAAAATCGCACTACTCGCAGCATACTTCATCGTCCTGCTCTGGATCGGCTTCAAGTGCCGCAAGGGCGCGGGCTCGGTCAGCGGATTCGTCCTCGGTGGGCGTTCCGTCGGAGCGTGGCTCACGGCGTTCGCCTACGGCACGAGCTACTTCTCTGCCGTCGTGTTCGTCGGCTACGCAGGGCAGTTTGGCTGGAAGTACGGCATTTCCGCGACATGGGCGGGCATTGGCAACGCCGTAATTGGCTCGCTTCTCGCCTGGGTGGTTCTTGGGCGGCGCACGCGCCTTCTGACGCAACATCTTGACTCGTCTACGATGCCCGAGTTTTTTGGCAAGCGCTTCGACTCTAAGGCGCTGAAGCTCGTTGCCTCGGCGATCATCTTCGTCTTCCTCGTTCCCTACACGGCGTCGCTTTATAACGGTCTTTCGCGCCTCTTCGCCATGGCGTTTTCGATGGACTACTCCGTCTGCATTGTTCTCATGTCCGTCCTGACGGCTATTTATGTTATCGCTGGCGGCTACCTCGCGACGGCGGTGAACGACTTTATCCAGGGAATCATCATGCTCTTCGGTCTCGTCGCAATTATCGCCGCGGTCCTCATGTCGAAGGGTGGCTTCGTCGCCGCGCTCGATGGGCTCGCGCGCATCCCCGGCCCGGCGATTGTCCCTGGCGGTGCACCGACACCAGGCATCTTTGCGTCTTTCTTCGGACCCGATCCCCTGAACCTTCTCTTTGTCGTGATTCTCACCTCGCTCGGAACTTGGGGGCTTCCTCAGATGGTGCAGAAGTTCTACGCGATCAAGAACGAGGATGCGATCAGGAAGGGCACCGTGATCTCCACGCTCTTCGCGTTCGTCGTCGCAGGAGGTTGCTACTTCCTTGGCGGCTTTGGTCGTCTTTTTGGCGACAAGGTCGACATCGCGAAGGACGGCTTCGATGCGATCATTCCGGCGATGCTTTCGAACCTCGGGCCGGGGCTTATCGCTCTTACTGTCATTCTCGTGCTTTCCGCCTCGATGTCCACGCTCTCATCGCTCGTCATTGCCTCGAGCTCGACTCTCACGAGCGACTTTATCAAGAGCGCGTTCGTGCCGAACATGAAGCAGAAGAACGAGGTTCTCATTATCCGTCTCTTCATCGTAGTGTTCATTGCGATTTCGGCCGTTCTCGCGATCTTGCAGCATAAGAGCTCTGTCACGTTCATCGCTCAGTTGATGGGCATTTCCTGGGGCGCGCTCGCGGGCAGCTTCCTCGCTCCGTTCCTCTACTCCCTATACTGGAAGGGCACGACAAAGGCGGCGTGCTGGGCGTCGTTTGCGTTCGGCTCGGGGCTTATGATATACAACATGCTCTTCCGCGCAACGCTCCCTGAGATCCTTCGCTCGCCGATCAACTCTGGCGCGATTGCGATGCTCGCTGGCTTCATCATTGTCCCTGTCGTGAGCTGGCTCACGAAGGCGCCCGACCGCCGCTTCACCGACGCGCTCTTCGCGTGCTACGACCGTCCGCGCCAGGTCACGGCTAAGACCGACCTAGGCGACTGATCTATGGCGCTTTTGAACGAGACTCCTCAGGCAAATCGCGTTCGCATCGCCTTCTTCGGGCTGCGCAACGCGGGAAAGTCTACGCTCGTAAACGCCTTTACGGGCCAGGATCTCGCAATCGTCTCCGATACTCCCGGCACGACGACTGACCCTGTCTCGAAGGCGATGGAGATTCTCCCGCTTGGACCATGCCTCATCACCGACACTGCAGGGCTCGACGACGAGGGGGAGCTTGGGGAGCTTCGCGTGAAGAAGACTCTGGGCGTCCTCGAGATCACCGACATCGCAATCTGGGTAGAGACGCCGCACGACGCCGACCGCGCCGACTTGCGCGAACTTTTCCTCGGGGAGTGCCGTCGCCGCAACGTCGTTGTGCTTGACTACAGGCGCGGCGATTCTGTCGACGAACTCAAGCGCAAGATAGCCGACATCAAGCTTGTCGATGTCGTTCCCGGGCTTCTCGACGGGCTCATTGAAAAGGGTGACCGCGTAATTTGCGTCTGCCCGATCGACGAGTCTGCGCCAAAGGGGCGAATCATTCTCCCGCAGGTGCAGCTGATCCGCGATTGCCTCGATCGGCATGTGTCGGCGATCGTGTGCCAGCCAGCAGAGCTTTCCGACGCGCTTGATCGCGCAGGAGCAGGCGCGCTCGTCGTCACCGACTCGGGGACGTGATGTTCGCCTGACTTCTTTCTCGATTCTCTTTGCGCGGCAGAAGGGCGATCTTGCTGAATTTCTGAAAGGCGTCGCGGCGGTCAAGAATCTCAAGGACGGCGACACGGTGCTTATAGCCGAGGGCTGCACGCATCACCGCCAGTGCAACGACATCGGCGCGGTGAAGATTCCCAAGGCGCTCGCGAAGCTTTCCGGCGGCAAGAAGCTCAACTTCGTCTTTTCCTCTGGCGCGACCTTCAGTCTGCGCGAAAGCGCAAAAGTAGCGCTCGTCGTTCACTGTGGCGGCTGCATGCTTACGCGGCGCGAGGTCTTGCGTCGCATTGACTGCGCGAAGGAAGCGGGAGTTCCAATCGTAAACTACGGCATCCTGCTCGCCGCCGCAAACGGACTTTCCGATGTCTCCGAAATCGGAATCGTCTCTACTTCAACATGACCTACACTGTTCAAATTTTATCGCAGAGACGCAGAGACGCAAAGTGCGCAGAGAAAGGTGGGGTTTTAACGAAGATAACTTCAAAAAGCTACAAAGCAACTCTGCGTCTCTGCGACTCTGCGTTAAAAACGATTCTCTCGCTTGGTGAATTTGGCTAGAAATGAAAGGTGAAAATGACAGACCTTAATGAGATCTTACAAGGCGTCCGCGGCAAAATTGCCGCGGCATGTGCTCGTGTCGGACGCAACCCCAGCGAAGTCGAAATCATCGCAGTCACGAAGACCCACGGTGCGGAGGTCGTGAAGGAAGCGTGGGACGCGGGGCTTACAATCGTTGGTGAAAACAAGGTGCAGGAGGCGGCGTGGAAAAAGCCGGCGAGCGTGTCGGGGCCTTCGTGGCATCTGATTGGACATCTCCAGTCGAACAAGGTTCGCCACGCGCTTGAGATATTCGACTTCATCCACTCTGTCGATTCGATAAAGCTTGCCGACAGGATCAACTTCATTGCCGACGAGATCGGTGCGTCGCCTCATATCCTTCTTGAAATCAACGTCTCTGGTGAGAAGTCGAAGAGCGGCATGAAGCCAGAAGAAGTCGAGCCGACTATCAAGCACATTGTCGAGTCGTGCCCGAGAATCACTCTTGAGGGGCTTATGACGATGGCTCCCTTCAGCGAGAATCCCGAAGACGCGAGGCCGTATTTCCACAAGTTGCGCGAGATGCGCGACGATCTCGAGTCGCGGCTTGGCGTGGGGCTTCCACGCCTTTCGATGGGCATGAGCGGAGACTACGAAGTTGCGGTCGAGGAAGGCGCGACTTGGGTGCGTCTCGGCACGGTGCTCTTTGGCGAGCGTCCCAAGGTCAAGCGCGTCGCGGCGTCAGAGGGCGACGACGGCACGACTCCGTGCGGCGACTCCGACACTTATGCGGGCTTCGGCGGCCTTGATTCCTATTCCGGCGCCGGTCCGACGGCAAAGGTCTTGGACTGATTGGCGTCAGCGAAGGCGGCAGCCGGAGATGTCTTCGCCGATGTGCGGGATGCGCGAGAGGGCGAGGACGGCAAGCGTCGAGATTGCGAATGTCGCGACGGCCGAGGCAACGATGCAAAGAGGCGTCGTCATCCCGACGCGCCACGAGTCGACGACGCGCGGCAAGATTAGCATGTGGACGAGATAGACGCCGTAGCTCGCCTTTGCGCACGGCTGCACGACGCGGCGGTAGAATGCGCCGTTCCAGTTGAACTTGCGCAAGACGAGTATGTATGCGAACACCGTGAGCGCGACGCCAAATGACGTAAAGCCCCAGGTCGTTTCCATGTCTACGGCGAGGTAGATGTCAGTCTTGACGGGATAGCCCGTGCCGAATGTCGCAAGATACTTGTCGAGCGTCGCCCAGAAGCCGCCTGCTACAATCGACCAGCCGGCGGCGAAGAGGAGAAGGGCTCGGACGAGCGTCCGCGTCCATGACCAGTCCTTCAGGAATCGCCTCATGTAGAGTCCGAGGAAGAGGTAGCCAATGAAGCCGCTCACGTAATAAAAGGCATGGAAGGAATTCCAGGCCGCCTGACCATAAAGTTCCCACGAGAAGCCGGTCTTCCTCGCGAGCACGCGGATGAACGGCAGAAGCGTCGTGAAAAGCCAGAGCAGAATCCAGCCGCGCAGTTCCTTCTCTGACACCTTTTCCGCCCACGGCGAGAGAAGCGGCATAAGAAGGTAGATGCCGACGAGCATCCAGACGAACCAGAGGTGGCCGTAGTCAGTCGGGAAGTTGAAGAGGAGCTGCCGCCAGTCGCCGCCTTGCACCGCCATGTAAACGCATGTCCAAATGCCGAATGGAATGAGCACGCGTACGAGGCGGCGTTTCAGGAAATCGCCTGTTGCGCGGCGGACTGGGAAGAGGAGATACGCGGAGGCGATTACGAATAGCGGCACTGCGGCGCGCATCGCGCTATCGATGATCGTCACCCAGACGGCGTCGAATTTCGACGCTATGGCAGTTCCCTCTGCGTCGAGGTAAAACGGTTCGCAGGCGTGAATCAAGAGAACCATGAAGATGGCAATTGCGCGCAACCAGTCGAGGAAGACTATCCTGTCAGCATCGGAGTTCATTGAGCATTCCTTTCTCGCACACAGTTTACCAAATTCCCGTCGCCGTGTCCAAGCGCGGCCGGTCGATAGTGGGCAATATTTGGTATAATGTGCGCGTAATTTTTCTAGTGCAATAGAAAGCATGGCGTTCCCAGTTGAAGAGAAGATAGACGACATTCGCCGCGCGCTTGCGGCGAACAGGGATGTCGTGCTGACTGCGCCTCCCGGGAGCGGCAAGACTACTTGCGTGCCGCCCGCGCTTCTTGACGAGCCGTGGCTCAAGGGGAAAAAGATTGTAATGCTCGAGCCGCGGCGTCTTGCCGCGCGTAACTGCGCGACCTATATCGCGCGCAAACGCGGCGAGGCGGTTGGCGGGACTGTCGGCTATCAGGTTCGGCTTGAACGCAAGATTTCCGCGGCAACGCGGCTCGAAATCGTGACGGAAGGGCTCCTTACTCAGCGGCTTCTTTCCGACCCGGAGCTTTCAGATGTTGGGCTCGTGATATTCGATGAATTTCACGAACGCTCGCTCCCCTGCGATACTGCGTTTGCGCTCGCGCTCGAAGTGCGGCGCGCGCTTAGGCCAGATCTTCGCATCCTTGTAATGTCCGCGACGCTCGACGCGGACGAAGTCGCCGCGCATCTCGGCGATGCCGATATCATTCGCGCCGAAGGACGCATGTTCCCCGTTGAGACAAATTACCTTGGCGACATGTCGATGACGGCGGCGATATCGAAGGCGCTAAAGGAGACGGACGGCAACATTCTCTGCTTCCTTCCGGGCGAGGGCGAGATAAGGCGCGTGCAGGAAGCCGTTGGGGTCACTCGCGGCGTAGATGTCTTGCCTCTTTATGGAGCGCTTCCAAAAGAAGAACAAGACAGGGTGTTTGCGCCGAGCAACTTGAGAAAGGTGATTCTTGCGACCTCTATTGCGGAAACCTCGGTGACGATAGAGGGAATCTCGACTGTGATCGACTCGGGGCTTATGCGCGTGCCGCGTTTTCGCCCTGCGTCTGGCATGTCTGGGCTTGTCACGCTTCCGCTCACGCAAGACCGCGCCGAGCAGCGCAGAGGTCGCGCGGGGCGAGTGCGCGCTGGAGTTTGCTATCGTCTCTGGAGCGAGGGGGAGCAGCAGTCGCGTCCAAAGAAGATGATGCCCGAGATCCTTGATGCCGATCTTTGCTCGCTTGTCCTGACGAGCGCGGCATGGGGTGCGCTTGGGCGCGAGGATTTGCCGTGGATGACACCGCCGCCTGCGTCAAACTGGGATCAGGCGGTGGGGCTTTTAAAGATGCTTGGCGCACTTGACGGCGATGGGCGTCTCACGAAGAAGGGTGTCGCGATGGCGAAGCTTCCGATGCACCCGCGGCTTGCGAATATGATTATTAGGGGTCATCAGGGGTCAGTAGTTAGGAGTCAGGAGTTAGGGGTCAGGAGTCAGGAGTCAGTAGTTAGGAGTAAGGAGTTAGGGGTCAGGAGTCAGGGAGAGGTGGGGTTGGCTTCGCTTTTGGCGGCGATTGTTGAAGAGGGGTCAAAGTCGCGCGAGACTGATATTAGGAAGATTGCCGAAGAGATAAAAGAGACGCCGAACAGGCCGTTATCGAAGAGGGTGCTTCAGTTGGCGCGACGGTTTAGTTTTAACGCAGAGCGATCTAGTTTTAACGCAGAGTCGCAGAGGCGCAGAGAGGCAGAGCCTTTCGGGGTCTGGGGCAGAGCCCCAGATACAACCATCTCTGCTACTCTGCGTCTCAGCGTCTCTGCGTTAAAAACATCGACCAACGAGATTAATGACCAAGTGGCATCGGAAGGTGCGTTGCTTGCGCTTGCGTATCCTGACAGGGTTGCAAAGAACCGAGGGAATGGAACATTCCGCATGGTGTCTGGCCGCGGCGCATTTGTCGACGAAACCGATCCTCTTTCAAAGTCGCCTTATCTCGTCTGCTGCGAACTCGACGATCGAGCGGGGGATGCAAAGGTTTTTCTTGGCTGCCCAATTGGCGAGGACGAGATAGAAGACCTCTTCGGTGATCGTGTTATCGAGGAGCCATACTGCGCGTGGGACAGGCAGAACGACCGGGTGAAGAGTGTCGTTCGCCGCAAGCTTGGCGAGATGACTCTTGGGGAGAAGCCACTTTCGGCGGCTGATGCGCGCCTCTCGGTGGATGTCGACACAAGGGTATCGGCGGCGCTTCTAGACGGCATCCGCCAGAAGGGAGTCGAGAATCTGCCTTGCTGGACAAAGGAATCACGGCAGTTTCGTGCAAGAATGGCGTTTTTGTCGCGTATTCTTGCACTTTCTGAAAAAGGGTCAGACCCCTCTGACACAGTAACTGACACAGCTAAAGCTGCAGTCAGCTACTGCAGTCAGAAAGGTCTGACCCTAGATAACCTGGGGACAGACCCCACGAAAGCCAATAAAAATGGGGGTGAGTGGCCGAGCCCGACTGATGGGGCGATTATTGCCTCGCTGCCTGGTTTCATCGGCGGGATGACGAAATGGAAGGATTTGGAGCGGCTCGACCTCTTTTCGGTCTTTGACTTTATCCTTGCGGAAGCGGGGCATGACAGGCGTGAGCTCGACCGTCTTGCGCCTACGCGCATGGAGGTTCCGAGCGGCAGCCATATGCTTATCCATTACGAGGGCGATGAACCGACGTGCGAAGTGCGGCTTCAGGAATGTTTCGGCCTTATGGAGACGCCTAAGGTCGCCGGCGGGAAAGTTCCTGTCGTAATGACGCTTCTTTCGCCTGCACAGCGGCCAATCCAGATAACGAAAGACCTTGCGGGATTCTGGCGAGAAGGGTATCAGCTCGTCCGCAAGGATATGCGCGGACGCTATCCGAAGCACTATTGGCCGGAAGACCCGTTCACCGCCGTCGCGACACGTCGCACCGTCAAGCGTGCTGGCCAGGCCTGACGCAGGGTTCTATACGAGCTCTTCGAGGATTGCGTCGCAGACTTCGGTGCCGCGCTCGGTGAGCCGGTAGACGGATTCGCCAATCTTGGCGAGAAGCCCTTCGGCGACGAAGCGGTCGAGAGCCGGCCGCCATTCCGGGAAGCGCGACGAGTCGATTCCGTCACGTGTCCTCAGGCGGAAAAGTGTGCGCTCCTTGATGTCTTCCTTTTCGCTCACCGTTTCGACGGAAGTGGCCGAACCGCAATGTTTATTGGGGTTTTGCGGGGTCTGTCCCCACCAGTTTCGGGTTCGGGATAGGCCAACGCGTCCGCATGCGCCTTCGCCAAGACCTATGTAGTCTTCGCCGCGCCAGACCGCGAGGTTGTGGCGGCACTCGAAACCGGGGGCTGCGTAGTTGGATATCTCGTAGCGCTCGAGGCCGATTGACTTTAGGAACCGCGCGGCAGATTTTATGCCGTCCAGAACCGTGTCGTCGTCGGGAACGTTTTTGAGACCGCGCTCGTTCTGGAGCGAGTAGACGGAACAGTGGCGGAGTCCCCAGGTCGCGAGCGGCGCGAGAAGGGCTTCGGCGTTCTTGGTCGTCGGGTCGCCAGGATAGCCGAGAATCAGGTCGATTCCGGCGTTGTCAAAGCGAGACTTCACGAGCGCGAAGGCGCGCGACGCGTCGTCCGCCGTGTAGCCGCGCCCCATCGCGCGGAGAGTCGCGTCGTCTAAGGACTGGACGCCCATCGAGATGCGGTTGACGCCGATTGACTTAAGCTCGTCGAGCTTGGCGGGCGTGACGTCGAGCGGGTGGAGCTCAACGGTGAATTCAAACAGTGGAAAACAGGTCTGACCTTTTTTCCACTGTTTGAGCGGGGCACGCAGGGGCGAGAGGTCGCAAAGCGCCGGCGAGCCGCCGCCGAAGTAAACAGTGTTTAGGGTCGGCTTAGAGTCGGTGTGGTGTCGAGTAGAGTCTGATAGGGTCGGCTTAGAGTCGGTTAGGGTCGAATAGGGTCGATTTAGGTCGGATCGTGGTGACTCTACTCTGACTTTAAGCGACTCTAACTCGACCCTAAGCGACTCTACATACTCCGCTCGCGCTGCAGGGGACGAGCCCGTGCGCGAGTAGAGCGAACAGTAGGAGCATCTGCTCCTGCAGAACGGAAAGTGGACGTAGAGGTTAGCGGCCAATCTTGAAGAACTTCTTCAGGGCCGCGACCTTGTCAGTCTTTTCCCATGGGAACTTCGAGCGCCCGAAGTGGCCGTAGGCGGCTGTGTCTTCGTACTTCCAGCCCTTGGGCGAGAGAAGCCCGAGATCCTTGATGAGCTCGTAGGGACGGAAGTCGAAAATCTTTCCAGAAGCGAGCATCTTCTCAAGCTGCTCATTCGTGACGCCGTGCGCGGACTTGAACGTCTTGACGCAGAAGCTCACGGGCCTATCGACGCCAATTGCGTAGGCGACCTGGATCTGGCAGCGGTCAGCAAGACCGGCGGCGACGATGTTCTTCGCTGCATAGCGCGCGTAGTACGCGGCCGAGCGGTCGACCTTCGACGGATCCTTGCCCGAGAAAGCGCCTCCACCGTGCGCGGCCATTCCGCCGTAGGTGTCGACGATGATCTTGCGGCCGGTGAGCCCCGAGTCTCCGCACGGTCCGCCGATGACGAACTTGCCGGTCGGGTTGATGAAGAACTTCGTCTTTGGCGTTAGAAGGCCAGTTTTCGAGAGGTAGCCCTTTGCGAGCTTCTTGATTTCGTCGTAGTGCTTTTTCGTCGCTCCCGCCTCGGTAGTCTGGTGGGAGATGACTACTGTGTCGATCGCAACGGGACGGCCGTTTTCGTAGACTACAGAAAGCTGGCTCTTCGAGTCTGGGCGAAGCCACGAATACTTCTTGTCTGTCTTGCGGAGCTTCGCGAACATCTTGAGGAGTTCGTGCGAATAGACTATCGCGGCGGGCATGAGCGACTTTGTCTCGTTCGTCGCATAGCCGAACATCATTCCCTGATCGCCTGCTCCCTGCTTTTCCTTCTTCCTGCGCGAGACGCCCTGGTTGATGTCAGGCGACTGGCCATGTAGGAAATTGTAGTACTTGAACGTCGCGTCGGCGAAATGCTCTTCGGGGATCGTGTAGCCGATTTTCTTTGCGACGCGACGCGCGATTGCCTCGGTGTCGACTTTCTTGAAGTCCTTGCACGTTATTTCGCCCACGTTGACGACGACATCGGGGCCAACTGTCGTCTCGCATGCGACGTGGGCGCCTTTGTCTTTTGCGAGGCACGCGTCGAGGATTGCATCGGAGATTTGGTCTGCCACTTTGTCGGGATGTCCTTCCGAAACGGACTCAGACGTAAAAACGTGGCGATGGTTCTTCTTGGTCATTTTCATTCCCTGTAGACTTTCTTTCTGTCACACGCCGAGCACCATGCCCGGACGTCACAGACTGAAATGAGTGTGCATATTATACCATAACGGAGGCTGGCAGTGGCCGAAGGCTTCTCCTCGCGGAACCTCGGCGAATACGCCGTATCCGCTCGCTCGAACCTTCGCTCCACCGCCAGCCTCTCGGTCGGCGTTGGCCGAAAGCTCCTCCTCGCGGAACCTCGGCGAATACGCCGTATCCGCTCGCTCGGACTTTCGCTCCACCGCCTTCACTCGCATCATCGTTCAAAGACATATTTGATATAATATCCGCAAAATGAACGAGCGGAGGAGAGTGCATTTCATTGGCATTGGCGGGGTCGGGATGGCCGCGCTTGCCGTGCTTCTCAAGAACAGGGGATGCGCGGTGTCGGGCTGCGACCTCTCGCGAAGCGCGCGCACTGACTGGCTTGAGTCGCTTGGCGTTCACGTTGCATTGGGGCATGACTCTGCACATGTGGAAGGTGTTGATGAAGTCGTTGCAACTCCTGCCGTCGCTCGCGACAACCCAGAGCTTGTCGCATCGGCGGGGCGCGTGCGGATGCGCGGCGAAGTTCTTGCAGAAATCGTAAACGCCGCGCCCGATTCGATCGCCGTCTGCGGCAGCCACGGCAAGACGACGACGGCGACTTTCGTTGCGAAGCTTCTTCTTGCGCTTGGCGAAGACGTTGAATGGGCGATTGGCGGCGAGACTGGTGATTTTCCCGTCGCAGGCGGGAAGGGCGTGCTTGTCGTTGAAGCGGACGAATCGGACGGAACGCTTGCGCTATATCGCGCCAAGACGCTTGTCGTTACGAACTGCGACTACGACCACCCCGACCATTTCAAGACGAGAGCCGACTACGACGCCTGCTTCAACACGGCGCGGCGGCAGTCTGGCGATGTCGTAGAGGGCGAAGGACTCGCGCCGCTTTCTTTTCTTGATGATGTCGATGCATTTACATCTCTTGCGCCGCACAACAAGAAAAACGCTCGAGCCGCAGTTGAAGTAGCTCTTCGCCGCGGACACTCTCCAGAGGCAATCGCCGCAGCGTTACCCGAAGCGGTAGCGTCGCTTCCCGACAGGCGTTTTCAGAAACTAATAGACGGCGTATACACTGACTACGCTCACCACCCTGCGGAGATGGCATGCGCCGTTGCGATGGCGCGGCAAATCTGCCGCGGAGTCCTGCGTGTTCTTTTCCAGCCGCACCGCTATTCGCGCACGAAGGCGCTTCTCGCGGATTTCCCCGCGTCTTTCGCGCTTGCGGACGAAGTCGTGCTTTGCCCTGTTTATGCGGCATTCGAACCGCCGATTGAAGGCGGCGACATTGCCGATCTCTACAAGGCGACGCGCGATGCGGGCGTCAATGTGAAGCTCGCGCGAAGTTGCGAAGAGGCGTGGGAACATGCGCGAAATTCAATGGGGATTGACGACGTGACGCTTCTTCTTGGCGCTGGCGACATCATCGCGCTCGCGCCGATCGTCAGGCGGGGCGCAGATACGGTGCTTAAGAAAATCCTTATTGGACACGGCTCAAACACCTGGAAGAGCGACTTGAACCTCTCTGTCGAGTATGTCAAGGCCAATGGCCCCGCAGGGGAGAGCGGCGCGTCGCTTCTTGCCGCGTATCCGTCTCTATGTCCGTGGATGGCTGGAATTCCAGGTACGATCGGTGGCTGGGTGAAGATGAACGCCGGTGCGTTTGGCCATTCAATTTCCGAAGTCATCTCGGCAGTCAAGGTCGACGGCAAATGGATTCCAGCCGAGGAATGTGGCTTTGGTTACCGCACAAGCGCGATCAACGGCGAAATCCAGGATGTGAAGTGGCGTAATTCCGTCTGCGAAGAGGGAACGCCCGCGGACTTTCTCGCAAGACGCAAGAATTTCCCGCCTGGAACGAAGGGAAGCGTCTTCAAGAACCCGCCTGGCGACTTTGCGGGGCGGCTTCTTGAAGAGGCGGGCGCGAAGGGGCTTAGAGTCGGCGGCGCATACGTCTGGGAGGAGCATGCGAATGTCATTGTCTCAGGTCCTGACGCAACGCCGAGCGACTTCCTTGCGCTTTCGCGGCTTATGCGAAACAAGGTCCTTTTCAAGTTCGGAATTCGCCTTGAGCCAGAAGTCACAGGGCTGAACATGAGGTAAAAGTCATGAAGACGACAGTAAATAAGATTGGAATGTTGTTTTGCATCGTGGCTGGCTTGGTTGGCGTTGCCCATGCCGAGATCAATCCAGGCACCGTCGTGTCGCCGCCGCAAGGGGAAGGCAAAACAAAGGTCGTGTTCTTCTTCGACACTGAGGATTTCATCCAGCCACGGAGCGCCGATGCGATACGCGACATAGCGAACATCCTTTCGGAGGAGGGAGTCCGAGGGCATTTCGCAATGATTGGCTATCTGGGCAAGAAGCTTGTGGACTGGCGGCGGATGGACGTGTTGGACGCCCTCAAGCCCCATTTCGTGGGAACGCAGACCCTTTACCATTCCCTTCATCCGAATATTACCGAAGCGACCGACATAGAGGATTTCGATGCCGCCTATCTGTACGCTATGGACGAGGAGTCGCGTGGCATTGGCATGCTTCAGGCGGCCACGGGGAAGGAAAAGATGTGGTGCAGCGTCCTTCCCGGGAACGGCAATACCATAGTCGCGATGTACTTGTATGCCGATCTTGGCATACCGTTCTTTGGCGGCGGAACGGGCATGTACGAGGACGTGTCCAATTGCGGCGATATCTGGTATTGTAACCAGCGCCATCTCACCTATGCCTACAGTCTGCAGCTTGAAAAGCTTATCCCGAACTACCCAGAGTCGTGCGACGTTGACAAGGAACTCGACCAACTCTCGAAGCAGAAGGTCGTCACGTTATACATGCATCCGCATATGGTGGTATGCACAAAGCACTGGGACTGGGTGTTCTATGGCGGCAACAAATACGAGTTCGGGAAGTGGCCGTACGCTCCTGCGCGAGATCCTGCGGACACAGAGGTCTTCTACTCTCGCCTTCGCGCTTTTGTGAGAAGACTGAAGTCCGATTCGCGCTTCGAGATTACCGACTGTCCGGCGCTTTATGCGGCGCAACGGCCTCGACGCGCCATTGAACTTGCGGACATTCCGGCGATTCGAAGGTTGCTTCTCAAGGATTTCGGCCCCGTGCGTGCGCCTGCGGAATGGTGCATTGCCGATTGCTTTCTTGCGGCGGTGCGCTTGTTGAAAGGTGAACCACAGCATGTGCCGGGGAAGGTCTATGGATTCCTCTATGCGCCAGAGGGCGTGAAGACGCCTGTGCGTGTGACGGCGGCGGGCTTGCGTAAGGCGGCGGCCAAGATGGACGTCTCGCGTTTCCTTCCTACGTCGATCGAGGTTGACGGCATAAAGATCGGCCCCGCTGACTTTCTTTTTGCTGCGCTTGAGGTGCTTGAGACCGGCGTGGACGCTGTGGTTGTCGAGCCGCGTGACCAGCTTGGCAACATTTCGCACTATTTGCCGAAGATGGCGACAGTTAATTTTCGAGGGACGTGGATATATTGCGATGACTATAAGGACGAGTGGACGTCAAATCGCCTGCGCTGGCAGTTTTGGACGTTCCGCTACGAATGAAAGTCCGGCAAGGACATCTGGCTTTGCGTTGCAGTCCTTAACCGAGTTCATGCCGAATATGGTATAATACTGGACATACGGGGTGCTGGCGGCATGGTGTGCGTCGGCTGAGATGAGACCCGCAGAACCTGATCCGGGTAATGCCGGCGGAGGAAAAAGATGAAGATCAATTATCAAGGTGAGGTCGTCGATACGACGGCGAAGACGGTTGCCGAGTTTCTCTCGGCACGAGGCGTAGACCCGGCGAAGGCGATTGTCGAATACGCTGGCGAAGTGTATGCACCAGGAGCCGACCTTTCGGCGCTTGCGCTCGTTGACGGCGCTTCGCTCGATGTTTTCAAGATGACGGCTGGGGGCTGAGATGTCTGCAAATACCTATCTCACTCCCGAGGAACGCGCCGTGCTTGAATCGGCGCGTGTCGGGATTGCTGGCGCAGGCGGGCTTGGCTCCAATTGCGCGATGCATCTCGTCCGTGCGGGAGTCCAGCATCTCACCGTCGTGGATTTCGATGTCGTGAACGAGTCAAATCTCAACAGGCAGTTTTTCTTCCGCGACCAGCTTGGGCAAAAGAAAGTCGAGGCGCTAAAGGAGAACCTTCTCAGGATTGATCCTGACGCCGACATTCGCGCCGTGGACGCGAAGATCGACGCGGCGTCCGTAAAAGAGATATTTGCAGACTGCGACATTGTCGTCGAGGCGTTCGATGTAGTCGATGCGAAGGTTATGCTTGTCTCGTCTTTCGCTTCTTCTGGCAAGAATCTCGTCACGGCGAGCGGCCTTGCAGGATGGGGGCGGTCGAACGCGATACGCCTGCGCCGGATGGGGCCTGACATCGTCGCCATTGGCGACGGGGAAACGTCCGTCGGCAAGGGCGTCGCTCCGGTCTCTCCCCGTGTCGGAATCGCCGCGGCGATGCAGGCGAACGCGGTGGTCTCGATCCTCCTGGGCTGCGAACCTTAGCCGCAACGCGGCGGTGGGTCGCATTGCCGTCCTTGCTCATTACCAAATGGTCATCTTTCGGTAATGAGTCCGTAATCCCCATTCTGTATACTGTATGCAGTTATGAGGAAGGTATTGTTGATTCTTGTAGCGGTACGCGTCGCCGCGATGCTCGTTGCGCCCGTCTTTGAGCCGAGCGAGGCGCGCTACGCGGCGATTTCCGCGAACATGGCGCGGGCAGGGGACTGGTTTGTCCCGAGCTTTACGTACAAGGGCGTCTACCAGCCGTTCGCGGGGAAGCCTCCGTTCGCGTTCCAGGCGTCGGCGCTCTCGTGCAAGGCGCTTGGCGTGAGCGAGTTCGCGGTGCGCCTTCCGTCGCTCGTCTCCTGGCTTGCGCTTCTCGCAATCCTGTATTGGTCGGTGCGCAGGACATCGTCGCGCGACGCGGCGATGCTTGCGGTGGGGCTCTGCGCGACGACAGTGTCGCTGTACATGATGTCCGGCATCTGCATGACCGACGCACTGCTCGTCTGCTGCGTATCGGGCGCCCTGCTTCTGTATGCAACGCGCGACACTTCGCTGTATCCGGCGGTCGCGCTGCTCCTTGCGCTCGGAACGGTCGTGAAGGGACCTGTCGCGCTGGCGCTGTTCGGACTCCCCGCGCTCGCCGACTCCGTTATCGCGCGCAGGCTGCCTCCATTGCCGCTTAAGCGCACGCTTCTCTCGCTGTTCCTCTTTGTCGCAGTCGTCGTTTCGTACTTCGCCGCAGTGGAGGCGAACCAGCCCGGGTTTCTCAGGTACTTCATCGTCAATGAGAACATCATGCGCTTCCTTGTGCACGACTATGGCGACAAGTATGGGGCGGGACGCGAGACGTTCCGCGGCATGGCGGTGGTGTGGACGCTTGTCGCTACGCTTCCGTGGTCGCTCGTCCCGTTTTTCAGGCGCCGTCTGCCGTCGCTTTCGTTCCATATGCTTTCGATTCTATGCATCACGCTGTTCTGGTGCCTCACGAGCAGGGTTCCGTTCACGTACCTCCTTCCAGTAGCGCCGCTCTTCGCCGCGCACCTCGCGACGCGTCCTGAGGAGTTCGGGCTCGACGCCGCGCGACTTCGGAGGCTTGTCCCGCTCGCCGCGGCGCTTGCGTGCGTCGTACTCTGCGGGGCGCTGTCATACACGTACGCGTTCAACCGGAAGAAGATGCCCGGCGCGTCCGCCCCGATGAAGGTCAGCGACCATTATTTTTCGTACGAGTTCTACAACGGACCTTGGGGAGAGGGGGCGCCGCAATGAAGACGCTTGCGCTTGTCGTGCCTTGCCACAACGAGGCGAAGAGACTGGACGTCGACGCGTTCGTCCGCGCGGCGGAGGAGTGGCCGTGGATATCGTTCTGCTTCGTCGACGACGGTTCGACTGACTCAACGGCGGAGCTCCTCGCGCACATGGCGAACCTTTCTCCGTCGATGCATGCGATATGCATCAACGAGAACGTGGGCAAGGCCGAGGCCGTGAGGCGAGGGGTCCTGCACGTCTGCTCCGACTCCGGCGCGGACTGCGTGGGGTTCTGGGACGCGGACCTCGCGACACCGCTCGGGGAGATTCCGTCGTTCATGCGCGCGTTTGAGGAGCATGGTCCGCTCAAGGCCGTGATAGGTTCGCGCTGGCCTCACCTCGGGACGGACATACGTCGTTCGATGGCGCGCGGACTTGCGGGCGCGTTCGCGAAGTGGCTCATCAGGCGCACGCTCGGTGCGCCGGTGTGGGACACGCAGTGCGGGGCGAAGGTCTTCGCGTGCGACGTGGCGAGGGAGATCTTCCGCGCACCGTTCAGGTCGCGCTGGCTTTTCGACGTGGAGCTTCTCGCCCGCATTGGAAGAAGACGCCTGCGCCGCGACGTTTTGGAGCTTCCGCTTGCCGAATGGTTCGACGTCCCAGGCTCGAAGGTGGGGCTTGGTGCGCTCCGTGAACTTCTGTCGCTTCCTTCCATTTGCCGCCAATCTTTGGTAGAATCTCGCTCATGCACGTTCTCATCATAGAAGACGACGCGAAGACGGCCGATTTCGTGGCGGGCGCGTTCAGGCAGTCCGGGTACGTCTGCACTATATGCGCGGACGGGCTGGAGGGATCCGTCGCCGCGCTTGCCAACGACTACGACGCAGCCGTCGTCGACATAATGCTCCCAGGCAAGGACGGACTCTCCATAATCCGCTCGCTGCGCGCTGCCGGGAAGAACCTGCCCGTGATTGTCCTTTCCGCGCGAGGCGAGGTGGACGCGCGGATCAAGGGACTAGAGGCGGGGGCGGACGACTATCTTGCGAAGCCGTTCTCCGTCGCCGAGCTGCTGGCGCGCGTGCAGGCGCTGATGAGGCGCGCGTCGCGCCACGCCGAGTCGACGGTGCTTAAGGTCGAGGACCTCGAGATGGACCTCGTCTCGCACAAGGTGACGCGCGGCGGCGAGCGGATAAGCCTCCAGCCCCTCGAGTACCAGCTTCTCGAGTACCTCATGCGCAACCGCGGCAGGGTCGTGTCGCGCAACACCATACTCGAGCGCGTGTGGGACTACGACTTCGATCCGCACACCAACGTCGTCGAGGCGCGCGTATGCCGTCTCCGCGAGAAGATCGACAGGAACTCTCCGCGCAAGCTGATCTCGACGGTGAGGGGGGTGGGCTATGTCCTCGGCTGAGCCGCCGCGCGGCAGAGTGCGTCCGATGTGGGTGCGCATCGCGCTCTGGTCGTTCCTGTCGTTCGGACTCCTCTTCACGTTCGTCGGGGCGCTCGTGATGTTCGCGACGCTGCGCCACACGACGAACGACTACCACGAGGTGCTCGTACGGCTCTCGGGCGATCTGACGCAGGAGTACGAGGAGTGCGGGGGAGACGCGGCGAAGATGGCGAAGTTCTTCGCGGAGAACTCGGAGACCCACGGACACGAAAACGTCTTCCTTCTCGTCACCGATAGTGACGGCGCGGTGAAGGTGAGCAGCACGCACAACAAGACCATACTCGAGGAGATGGTCGAGAACGCCGCATCAAAGTCGAGGACATACCGCATAGCGGGGGTGTCCGCGGACGGAATCCGTCCGATCGCGGTGCGGGTGCGGAAGTCGTTGCTCGGCGACGGATACGTGCTGTCCGTCGGGTACAACGTGACGAAGGACGAGCTGCACGCGGTGCGGATGGGTGCGCTCGTCGGCTCGTCGCTCGTCTTTGTGTGGCTCGTCGGCGCGGGGCTTGGGGCGTTCCTCGGACGGCGCTTCACCGCCCCGCTGAGGAAGGTTGCCGACGCGGCTGGGCGCATAGCCGCCGGGGACTACTCCGCGCGCGTTCCGGTGACGTCCGAGGGACAGGAGATAGTTGACCTCGAGAACGCGTTCAACAGCATGGCGGCGGAGAACGAGAAGACTCTCTCCGACCTGCGTGTGCTCACGGACGACATCGCGCACGACCTTAGGACTCCGCTTACGCGCATCCGGGCCGCCGCGGAGACTGCCGCGCTTGCCGAAGGGGAGCATCCATTCGCCGAGGACATCTGCGAGGAGGCGTCGTCCATGCTCGAGATGATAAACACGATGCTCGACATATCGCAGACCGACAGCCGCATACGCCGCACGCCGCGCGAGCAGATCGAGATGGTTGCGTTCGTGGGTCACGTCATCGAGCTGTACTCGGTCCTTGCGGAGGAGTCGTCGGTCTCGCTGTCCGCCACAATGCCGGACGCGCCGCTGTATGTCTCAGCGCACAAGGGGCGGCTTCAGCAGATGCTCGGGAATCTCCTCGACAACGCGCTCAAGTTCACCCCGAAGGGAGGCAGGATAGAGGTGCGGCTTGCGTCGAATCCGTTCTCGCTTTCCGTCGCCAACACGGGGCCCGGCATCCCGGCCGCGGACATCCCGCACGTCTTCAAGCGCTTCTGGCGCGGCGACGGCAGCAGGACGTCCTATGGCGGGAGCGTCAAGTGCGAGTCCACGCCTGGCGAATGGACAGTCTTCACCGTCACGGGCCTGTCGTAGCCTAAAAGGCAAAATATGAATGGGGTAATCTTCGAAAGGCGAAACGACAACACGGATTTTTGATACAATATCCTTGTAACGGGGTGCTGCGTCGCACGGTGCGGCGTCGGCTGAGATCAGACCCGCGAACCTGAACCGGGTAATGCCGGCGGAGGAAGGATAAAAATGAAGGACCTGGTTATCGGCGGCAGAAAGTTCAAGAGCCGCTTTTTCCTCGGGACGGGCAAGTTCGCGTCGGGCGAGCTTCTTAAGGCCGCGATCGATGCAAGCGGAACCGAACTCGTTACGACTGCGCTCACGCGCGTCCACGAAGACGATGCGGCGCACGACGATATCTTGGGCGTGATCGACCGCTCGAAGGTCGAGGTGATGCTCAACACTTCAGGCGCGCGCAATGCAGCCGAGGCGGTCAGGATCGCAAAGCTCGGAAAGGCCGCCGGCTACAACTGGATCAAGATCGAGGTTCATCCCGACGCGCGGTATCTCCTGCCAGATCCGGTGGAGACTCTTGAGGCCGTCAAGGAATGCGCGAAGCTCGGAATGGTCGTTCTTCCCTACATCAACGCCGATCCGGTCCTCGCGCGTCACTGCGAGGACGCTGGCGCTGCGGCCGTCATGCCGCTTGGCAGTCCCATCGGTTCCAATCGCGGAATCCGCACGCGCGACATGATCGAGATCATCGTGGAGCAGAGCCACGTTCCGGTCGTCGTCGACGCAGGTATCGGGCTTCCTTCCCATGCGGCAGAAGCGATTGAGCTTGGTGCGGATGCAGTTCTTGCGAACACGGCAGTTGCCGCGGCAGACGATCCCGTAGAGATGGCGCGCGCTTTCGGCATGGCAGTCCGCGCCGCCGAGATTGCGCTCAAGGCGGGCCCGCCGTCCTCTCGCACGACAGCAAGCGCAACGAGCCCGATGGACATCTTCAAGTGAGGCGGCGATGTTTCCACTCTTAAAATACACGGCTGAACAGGTCGACGAATACTTCTCGAAGGTGACGCCTGAGATGGTGAGGGCGTCGCTTGCAAAAGAGCGCCACGACTGGTTCGACCTGCTGAATCTCATTTCGCCTGCGGCGTATCCGTTTATGGACGAGATGCGTGTCAAGGCGCGGCTTGCGCGAATCAAGTACTACGGCAAGACGGTGAGCGTCTATGCGCCGCTCTATATCGGCAACACGTGTGTCAACCACTGCAAGTACTGCGACTTCCGCCGCGAACATACGGGAACGGTGAGGCGCAACCTGACACTGGACGAAATCAAGGTCGAGGCAGAGGCGATACGTGCGAGCGGAATCGACAATTTGCTCATCGTAGCGGGCGAAGACCCGAAGGTGAATTCGATCGAGCATTTCTGCGACGTCGCTCGTCTTTTGAAGCCGATGTTTTCGAACCTTTCCTTGGAAGTCGCACCGCAGACCGAGGAAGGGTACAGGGCGATGTTCGAGGCGGGCTTTGAGTCGCTAACGTGCTTCCAGGAGACATACGACCAGGAGCGCTACAAGTTTTTCCATCCGGCGGGACCGAAGTCCGACTACGAATGGCGTCTCTGGACGCAGCTTCGCGCTGGCCGCGCGGGCTTTCGCATCCTCGGGTGTGCGTTTCTTCTTGGCCTCACGCCTTGGCGCAGGGAAGCAGCGAGTCTTGCCGCGCACGCGCTTTACTTGATGAAGGAGTGCTACGAGTCGAAGATTCAGTTCGCCTTTCCGCGCTTCTGCCGCGTCGATGGCGGATTTGTGCCGCCGTGCGAAGTCGACGAGCGCGATGTCGATTTGATGATGCTCGCGTTCAGGATCTGCTTCCCGCAGTGTTGCATGACGGTCTCGACGCGTGAGGCGCCGAAGTTCCGAGACTACATCGTGCAGGTTGCGGCGGACAACATGAGCGCTGGCTCGCGCGTTACGCCTGGTGGATACGCTGTGCTCGAGAAGGAGCATGCGGCGGATGTCGCGCAGTTTACGCTTACTGACAGGCGCGCACCGAAGGAAGTATATGACGCGATAAAGGCGAACGGACAGGAAGTCGTATTCAAGAATTGGGATAACAGGATATGAGAAACGAACTCCGATCGTTTGGGCTCTCGCTACCGCTTCGCCGCTTCGCAATCAGCAACGGCTTTGCAGTTGTTGCGAGGTTTGGGTTTCATAGCTGGGGCGCAGCCCCAGACCCCGATTGCATTAGAGTAAGGTGCTCAAATGGAACCGTTCATGAATGTGAAACAGCGGAGCGGTAGCGAGAGCGATAACGCTCGGAGTTTAAAATAAACAGGAGAAAAACGATATGACACAACTTGAGGCGGCGAGGAAGGGAATTGTGACCGATGCTATGAAGCAGGTTGCAAAGGACGAGGGGCTTGACGCAGAGGCGGTTCGCGCGGCGGTTGCGTCGGGCGAGGCGGTGATTCCGCTAAACATCCACCACAAGAACGCCGTCCCTGTCGGCGTGGGGCGTATGTTCACGACGAAGATCAACGCAAACCTCGGTCGCAGCGTGACGCACTCTGGGAAGGGCGACGAGCTTGAAAAACTTAAAGTCGCTCTCGACGCCGGCGCCGATTTCGTGATGGACCTTTCCGTCGCGTCGTCGGAGGACGAGATCGCGGGCATCCGCCAGGGAATGCTCGACGCCTCGCCTAAGCCGCTTGGCACCGTGCCGATCTACGAGACGATTTCTCTTCTCGGCGACATTCCGAAGATGGACCCCAAGTTCCTTATCGGCGTCATCCGCCGCCAGGCCGAGCAGGGCGTCGATTTCATGACGCTTCACGCAGGACTTCTTCTCAGTCACATCCCGAACGCGATGAAGCGCAAGATGGGCATCGTATCCCGCGGTGGCGCGATCATGGCGGAATGGATGATGGAGAACAAGGCCGAGAATCCGCTCTACACCCACTGGGACGAAGTAATGGACATCCTCGCAGAGCACGACGTCACCGTGTCGCTCGGCGATGGCTTGAGGCCAGGATGCCTTGCAGACGCCTCGGATGCCGCGCAGTTCGGCGAGCTTGACGTCCTCGGCGAGCTCGTTGATCGCTGCCGCGCGCGTGGCGTACAGGTGATGGTGGAAGGGCCTGGGCACGTTCCCTTCAACCAGATACAGATGAATATGAAACGCCAGCAGGATGTCTGCAAGAAGGCGCCGTTCTATGTGCTTGGGCCAGTCGTTACCGACATCGCGCCTGGCTACGACCACATCGTTTCAGCAATCGGCGCTACCGCGGCCGCGACATACGGCGCGTCTCTTCTCTGCTACGTGACGCCTGCCGAGCACCTCGGGCTCCCTGACGCCGAGGAAGTGCACCAGGGCTGCATCGCCTACAAGATCGCCGCCCACGCGGGCGACGTGGCGCGCGGACTCCCCGGCGCGCGCGACCGCGACGACGCGATGTCTGACGCCCGTGCGGTCTTTGACTGGGACCGCCAGTTCGAGATATGCCTTGACCCGAAGCGGGCGAAGGAGAGGTGGCTCAAGACGCGCGCTTTCACCGACGAGGCGCATGGCGACGACCACTGCTCGATGTGCGGCAAGCAATTCTGCGCCGTCCGTACCTCGCGCCGCATCAAGAAGCTCGCCGCGGAGCTTTGAGATGCTACCATGACCGACGGGAATTTGGTATAATAATGTCCCGTTCAAGGACAGCAATTTTTACGAAAGTCGAACGGCGATGTGGAATTACTCTGAGAAGATGATGGACCATTTCCGGAACCCCCGGAATGTGGGCAAGATCGACAACCCTGATGGAACGGCGACGGTAGGTTCTCTTGCATGCGGAGACGCCCTCCAGTTCCAGTTCAAGCTCGGGCCCGACGGCAAGATTGCTGAGGCGAAGTTCCAGACCTTTGGGTGCGCGAGTGCGATTGCAAGCTCGTCGGCCCTGACCGAGATGGTGATCGGGAAGACGCTCGACGAGGCGAAGAAGATCACGAACCAGCAGATAGCCGACTACCTCGGCGGGCTTCCGCCCCAGAAGATGCACTGTTCCGTAATGGGCCGCGAGGCGATGGAGGCGGCAATCAAGAACTTCGAGACCGGCAAGAACACCGACCGCAACCTCGAGGACACGGTTCTTTGCACTTGCTACAACGTATCCGAGAACGAAGTCCGCCGCGTGATAACCGAGAACCAGCTCACTACGGTAGAGGAAGTCACGAACTACACGAAGGCAGGCGGCGGCTGCGGACGCTGCAAGGGCAAGATCCAGGCGATTCTCGATGAAATCCACGGAGGCGCAAAGTGAAAATCGGCTTTGACAACGACAAGTACCTGAAAGAGCAGTCTGAGGAGATCCGTCGCCGCGCCGGGAAGTACGGGCGGCTCTACCTCGAGTTCGGCGGGAAGCTCATGAACGACTTTCATGCCGCAAGGTGCCTCCCCGGCTATCACCCCAACGTGAAGCTCCGGCTTCTCCAGTCGCTCAAGGACCAGGCGGAGGTCATTCTCTGCATCTACGCCGGCGACATCGAGCGGAAGAAGATGCGAGCCGACTTCGGCATCTCCTACGCCGACGATGCGCTTAAGCTCATAGACGACCTCTCGTCTCTTGGGCTTACGGTGCGCGGCGTCGTGGTGACTCGCTACGAAGGGCAGATCGCGGCCCAGCAGTTTGGCCAGAAACTCGAGTCGCGCGGCGTCAAGTGCTATTTCCACGGCAAGACTCTCGGCTATCCAGCCGACGTAGACACTGTCGTCTCGGACCAGGGCTACGGCAAGAACCCGTTCATTCCCGTCGAGCGTCCGATCGTCGTCGTCACGGCGCCTGGCCCCGGCTCGGGAAAGTTCGCGACTTGCCTCAACCAGATCTACCACGAATACCGCCAGGGACGGCTCGCCGGATACTCGAAGTTCGAGAGCTTCCCGGTGTGGAACCTTCCGCTTCACCATCCGCTCAACATCGCGTACGAGGCGGCGACGATCGACCTCAAGGACAAGAACATGATCGATCCGTACCATCTTGCCGCGTACGGAAAGACTGCCGTCAACTACAACCGCGACGTCGACGCGTATCCGCTTCTCAAGACGATATGGGAGAAGATGACGAACGGCGAATGCCCTTACAAGTCGCCGACCGACATGGGCGTGAACCGCATCGGCTTTGGCATAGTCGACGATGCCGTCGTGCAAGAGGCGTCAAAGCAGGAAGTCATCCGCCGCTACATGCGCTACCAGTGCCTGTACATCGAGGGCGCGACGGACGTCGAGTCGCTCGAACGCGCGAAGATGCTGATGGACTCGCTCGGGCTCAAGACAGAGAACCGTCTCGTCGCCCTCGCGGCCCGCGGCGCTGCCGAGACCGCCCGCCAGCAGGGGAAGGGCAAGGCCGGCGGGCAGATCGTATCGGCGGCAGCGCTGCAGCTCCACAACGACGAAATCGTGACAGGCCGCAACTCCGACGAGCTGCACGCCTGCTCCGCGGTAATTCTCAACGCCGTGAAGAAGCTCGCGGGAATTCCCGACAGGCTCCCCTTGATCGCGCCGACGATCCTCCAGTCGATCGCGCACATGAAGCACGACATACTGAAGGGCGGCTATACCTCGCTTAACCTCGACGAGGCGCTGATCGCGCTTGCCATATCCGCGACGACTAACCCGGCCGCCCAGCTTGCGGTGGAGAAGCTCGGTGAGCTTGCGACATGCGAAGTCCATATGACCCATATGGTGACTCCCGGCGACGAGGCTGGGCTTAGGCGTCTTGCTTGCCGCTACACGTCCGATCCCTACTACGCGTCGACGCAGCTCTTCAACGGCGGCTGATGCGGCCGATTTAACTGGCTACCAGTCGACCGGCTTGTTGATCTTGAAGCCGGAGTTGACTTTCTGCTTCTGCTTTCGCAGGATCTTCTTGCCGCTCTCGGGATCGATCGTGATCTGCGGCTCGCGTTTCTTCTTGCCGCCGAGAAAAAGTTGCGTGACGCGTTTCTTGGGCTCCGGAACCTGCATTTGCTCGACGGGCTCGTCGCCTTCGGCGTCTGGCGGGATTTCCGACATCGTAAGGGCTAGCGACGACGGCGGACCTTTCCGCGGCTTGAAGGCGACTCCCTGTTCGACGGCAAGGCACATTTCGCAGACGTCCTTCCACGACGGAAGGCGGTAGTCTCGGTTTTTGACGAGCATCGCCTCGAGAAGCTGGCAGAAGCCCTCCGAAAGCTCGGGGCGGTAGGTGCGTGGATCCTTCGCCTGCGCCTTTTCGTCGCAATGCGAACGCATCATGTCTTCGTATCCAAGCCCGGGGAAGAGCATGCGCCCCGTGGAAAGGTGGTATAGGGACGCCGCAAGCGAGTAGATGTCGGTGCGGCAGTCGGGCTCGATGTCGCCGTAGACCTGTTCCGGCGATATGTATGCGGGCGTTCCCATCACGTGGTCTGGGATGTCCTTCATGCCGTCCTTCAGGTACTGGAACGTGTGGCACAGCCCGAGGTCGGTGAGTTTTATGACACCGTCGGTGTTGATCATTATGTTGTCGGGCTTGATGTCGCAGTGGACAACGCCGAATTCATTCCAGGCGTAGTCGAGCGCGACGGCTATCGATTCGCAGATGAGGAGGCAGTCGGCTTCACTCAGGTGCTGCTTCCTCATGAGGAGCGCATTGAAGTTGTAGCCGTCCACGTACTCCATCGTGTAGTACCAGATTCCCTCGTAGCAGTTGATGTCGTAGCAGCGCACGATCCCGACGTGGCTGATCTCGCTCATCGTCTTTGCCTCGGTCTTGAAAAGTGCGATGTCCTCCGCGCTCGCGGTGAGATCCCTATTAAGTATCTTGACGGCTATGGTTTCGCCGCGCAGAAGGTCGATTGCCTTCCACACGGTGGACATGCCACCCTCGCCGAGCTTCCCCAAAAGCTCAAGATTTGGCAGAGGTGGAAGTGTCTCGTTCACAGTGATCCTTTCGTCTTTATGCCGAGTCCCCCGCACTTAGAGCAGGGATGCGCGCGGCGGCCGCCGCAATCGGGGCAGACAAGTTGCTTTGCCCCACCGCATACAGGACACGGAGACACGTTGATTTTCGTTTCCTTTCGGACGGTGCTGCGCGATCCGCTGCGCGAACGCATTCCGCTGTTCGAGCGGATTCCGTTCGACGAGCTGCCTGTTTTCCTGACCGACGACTCGGTTGTCGTCTTCACTACGGCCCAACCGCCCTTGCAGTCGCTGTTTGAGCACTTTACGAGCCCGTTGCCGCCGCATTTCTTGCAGGGCTCGAGCCCCGTCCAGTTGCATTTCTTGCAAGGGTGTCCGAATGCCTCTTCAACGAGCTTAAGGCGGTCTTTGCCGAGCTCGGCGTACTTTGCATTCGGGACGAACGCATCGCCAACGGCGATCTCGCCACGTCCCTGATGCTCCGCGGCAAATGCGGCGCGGTCGGCAGACACCTGCAAGGCGAGTTCCGATGGATTCATGAAGGCCTGTATCTTGCATTTTCCGTTGCAGAGAGGACATTGCTTCCTCGTCTTCTTTGCTGGTCCTATGCGGCCCTTTGCCTGGCCGTAGTCGGGCTCTTCAAGGACGAGTTCGCCTTTGCCGTTGCACCCCGGGCATGTTTCTGTAACGATAAGGTTCGGAAGGACGGGCTTCACGGTCTTCCCCTCGGGCGGCGGGTCGAAGACGAAGTTCGCCACCTGGTTGCGCGCCTCGAAAAACGGAAGAAACGACACTGCGAGGATTGCGATCGCCAGGTTCATTCTGACCTCCATTCGTTCAGCTTGCGGTGCAGTGTGCGCCGCGATATGCCGAGCTTTATTGCCGCCTGGGACTTGTTGTTGCCGCATTCCGCGAGGACGCGGAGTATCGTGTCCTTCTCCGTTTCCGCGAGCGTCGCAGGTGCGGCGGCGTTGCTTTCGGCGGTCGGCTCGGCGGCTTTGCCAAATGAGAGTATTTCGACGGGAACATCGTCGATGGATAGCTTGCCGCCCGGGGAGAGGACGCACATCTTCTCCACGACGTTCCTGAGTTGGCGCACGTTGCCCGGCCATGGATAGTCCTCGAGCGCCTTTATCGCCTTTGCGTCTATGCCGGTGACGTTGTTTCCGTTTGCGGCGGAGAACTCCTTTATGAAGCGCGAAACGAGAAGGGCGATGTCGCCAGGCCTCTCCTTGAGCGCGGGGAGGTGGATGTCGATGACGTTGAGCCGATAGTAGAGGTCTTCGCGGAACTTGCCTTCATGCACGTACGCCGCGAGGTCGCGATTCGTCGCCGCGACGAGGCGGAAGTCGACATGGATGTCTTCGTTGCCGCCTACGCGCTGTATGGTGCGCGACTCGAGAGCCCTGAGGAGCTTCACCTGCGTGGCGAGGTCGATCTCCGTTATCTCGTCGAGGAAGAGCGTTCCGCCGCTGGCTGCCTCGAACTTTCCGACTTTCGTTCGGTCTGCGCCCGTGAACGAGCCTTTCTCGTGGCCGAACAGCTCGGACTCGATGAGCGTAGGCGAAAGCGCCGCGCACTCGACGGCGACGAATGGGCCTGACGCTCGCGGCGACAGGTCGTGAAGCGCCTTTGCGACAAGCTCCTTGCCGGTTCCCGAAGGGCCTTCGACAAGGACGTTTGCGTTTGACTTCGCCGCCTGCCTGATGAGCCGGTAGACTTTTTCCATCGCGGGCGACTTGCCGGTGAAAGACTCAATGCCGCTTTGCTCGTCGACCTTTTGCTGCAGCTCCGCGACCTTGCGCGAAAGGGCGTGCTTCTCGAGCGCCTTCTTGACGCGCAACTCCATCTGGGCGATGTCAGTTATCGGCTTCGTGAGAAAATCGTCGGCGCCTTCCTTCATCGCCTCTACTGCGAGCTCGATCTCCCCGAACGCCGTGATGAGAATGCAGGCGAGAGACGGGTTCACGGCCTTTGCGCGTTTTATGAGTGAAACTCCGTTTTCGCCCGGCATCTTGTAGTCGGTGAGGAGAAGCGCGAGGTCGGGATTCTCCTCGACAAGCTTCATCGCAAGCTCAGCGTCGGGCGCCGTCAGGCACTCGCAGGATGACGAGAGAATACGCGCCATCGCGTCGCGTGTCGGCTTCTCGTCGTCGGCTATGAGTATCTTCGGCTTTGCCATGTCATCCTTTCAGGGCGCGGATCCTGCGTTCGATGCGCGGAATGCGTATGGTGAACGACGTTCCCTTTTCCAGTTCCGATTCGACGGATATCGTGCCCCCGTGGTCGCGGACTATTCTCGCCGATATCATTAGTCCGAGCCCAGTGCCATGCTCCTTCGACGTCCTGTATGGCTCGAAGAGGTGCGCCACCTGCTCGGGCGACATGCCGTGGCCATCGTCGCGTATGGCCGTGATGACGTCGTTGTCGTCGGACGAGAGCTCGATGCCGATCGAGCCTCCGTCCTTGACGGCCTCGAGGGCGTTCTTAATGAGGTTGAAGAACACCTGCTCCATTTGCGCGGGATCGAGCGCGACCGACGGAAGGGCGCTCGGAAGGTTAAGCGTCACTGAGACGCTTCGCTCCTCGAGCTGCGGCTTCATCGCCTTAAGGCATCCCTTTATCGGATCAGCCATCGTGCCGCGCACGAGATTTGGCTTCGAGGGCCTTAGCGCCTGCAGAAAGCCGTGGATGATGCCGGAAAGCCGCTCGACCTGCCTAATGCATTCGTCGACTTCGACGGCATCTGCGCATGAGCGCTTGAGTAGCTGGAGGTTGAGCGAAAGGGCGTTGAGGGGATTGCCTATTTCGTGCGCGACGCCTGCGGCGAGATCCCTCACCGCGCGCGTCGCGCCGATTCTCAGTTCTTCCTCCGTGCGCTCGCGCTCGGCCGTGACGTCCCTCAGGCATACAAGCGTTCCGTCGCCCATCGGCATAGTCTGGATCTCGAGATTCCTGGCCTCGGGATACGTTATGTCGATTTCTCGCTTGGATGACTTGCCGTGAGGTATCGCCAGCATTTGAAGGGCGTCCTCCGGGTCCATGCCGAGTAGGTCCCGCGCGGCGGGGTTGCTCTTTGCGACCTCGCCGTGTTCGTCGAGGACGATTATGCCCTGCGCTATCGTGCTGAAGAGGGTGTCGAGGGAGGACACTTCGTCGGAGAGACGCCGGTACTGTTCGCGGAGATGCTCCGCGTCCATGTTGCCTATATGGCGCCTCACTCCGTCGAAGAAGCTCTTCATCCCTCGAGCGCGGCCTCCGCCTTTGCGTTGTCGTCGAACTTGAATACGAGAATCGCCTTTTCCCCGCTTCCAAGGGCGTAGGCGTAGGAGTACTCGATGTCTACGCCTGCGCGGTCGAGTTTTTCCATGATCTCGGCCATGCCGCCCGGCCTGTCGGGAACGGTCGCCATCACGACGTCAGTCTGGACGACGGCAAAGCCCGCCTTGGCGAGCACGTCGCAGCCCTTGACATGGTCGTCGACGATCATCCTGACGATGCCGAAGTCCGCGGAGTCCGCGAGCGAGAGCGTCGCTATGTTGATGTTGTCCTTCGCAAGCGCACGGCAGATGCCGGAGAGCTGCCCGGGCTTGTTCTCGAGAAAGATGCTGATCTGCTTGACGGTCATGTCATTTCCTCCTGTTGTCGATTACGCGCTTGATCTTGCCTTCGCTTCTCGGGAGCGACCCGGGGGCGACGAGCATGATTTTCGGGCTAAGTCCCACGATTTCCTTGATGGATGCGGCGACGCGCTTCCTGACGGCCTCCATCTTCGACATGGAGTCGGACATGGAATCGGCCGTGACCTCGACCTTGATCTCGAAGCGGTCCATCGTGTCGGTCGAGGAGAGCTCGATCATGTAGTGCGGCGCGACTTCGGGGACCTTCATGAGACACGCCTCGATCTGGCTCGGGAAGACGTTGACGCCGTGGATGATGAGCATGTCGTCTGAACGCGCGTGGACGCGGTCCATGACGCGCATCGTGCGGCCGCACTTGCACTCGCCGACCTGGAGGCGCGAGAGGTCGCGCGTCCTGTAGCGAACCATCGGCGTACCCACGCGGTCGAGAGTCGTGAAGACGAGTTCGCCTTCCTCGCCGTCGGGAAGGACCTCGAGCGTGTCGGGGTCGATGATCTCTGGGTAGAAGTGGTCTTCCCAGACGTGGAGCCCGTGGCAGTAGGGGCAGTTGCCCGCGACGCCCGGCCCCGCGATCTCGGTGAGCCCGTAGATGTCGTGCGCCGTGATGCCGGACATCTGCTCGATGCGCTCGCGGATTTCGTCGGTCCACGGTTCTGCACCGAAGACGCCATGCTTGAGCTTCGTGTCGCGGCGGAAGTCGACGCCGATCTTCTCGGCGACCGTCGCGAGGTGCAGGAAGTAGCTCGGCGTGCAGCAGATGACAGTCGTGCCGAGGTCCTTCATGAGCATGATCTGCTTCTCGGTGTTGCCTGCACCTGTTGGGAGGACAGCGCAGCCGAGCTTCTCGGCGCCGTAGTGCGCGCCGAGGCCGCCGGTGAAGAGGCCGTATCCGTAGGAGACCTGCACGATGTCGTCGCGCGTTATGCCGTACATGGCCATGCAGCGCGCGACACCCTCGGTCCAGATTGCGACATCTTCGGCCGTCTGCGGTATGCAGATGGGCTTGCCGGTAGTGCCAGACGAGCAGTGGAAGCGGTTGATCTCCGACATCGGCGCGGCGGTGAGCCCGTAGGGATACTCGTCGCGGAGGTCGGTCTTCTTCATGAAGGGGAATTTCGCGAGGTCTGCGAGCGTCACGAGGTCGCGCGGCTTGACGCCTTTTTCGTCGCAGCGGCGGCGGAAGAGCGGCACGCGATCGTATTCGTAGGGAATGAGTTTTTGCAGTTTCTCGAGCTGCATTTTTCGCAGCTCCGGGATCGGCATGTAGTCAGGTTTTGAAATAGGGTTCATTTTCTTGGGGGTTGTTTTCGTGTTTTCGGTTTGCTTGTTTTCCTTGTCTTTTCTTCCCCCCTAAATCGATCGTCGTGGGCTTCGAGCAGTGTCTTCATCTGCCTGTCGGTCCCGATCGTGATGCGCAGCCGGTCGCCGGTGAGTGGCCCCGGGAAGTAGCGCACGTAGATTTCTCGGCTCTTGAGATACGCGAAGACGTCTTTTGCCGCGGCGCCCGCCGGCGGCTTAGCGAATACGAAGTTGGACTCGCTCTTGATGACGTCCCACCCGCGCTTCGCGAGGGCCTTTTCGAACGCCGTGCGAGTCTTGATGACTTTTGCGACTGTCTTTCTGTGGTACGCGCCGTCCTTGAACGCCGCGAGCGCGACCGCCTGCGCAACGGCGTCGACGTTGTACGAGGGCTTCGCCTTGTATAGCGCGTCGATAAGGTACTTCGGACCGATGCAGTAGCCTACGCGAAGACCGGCTAGCGAATAACTCTTCGAGAACGTCCGCATGACGATGACATTCCTGTTTCGCGGAGACGTGGCGAGCGACATGCAGTTGCTTCGCGCGAAGTCGGCGTATGCCTCGTCGACGATAACCACGCCCTTGAACTTCTTCGCAAACGCGGCGATGGTCTTTGGTTCGGTTAACTCGCCTGTAGGCGCATTGGGGTTTGTCCAGAGGAAAAGCGAAATGTTGGACTTGCGGCATTCGGCGAGGGCTGCGCTTGCGCGTCGCGCATCGTCTGCCGCGCGTCCGACACCAACCCACTTTACGTCGCGTATCGCTGCGAGTGTCTTGTAGAGCGTGTAGCTCGGATCGAGCGAGCCGATCGATTCGTCGTCTTCTACAAAAACGCACGCTGAGAGAGCGAGTATCTCGTCTGAACCATTGCCGACGAATACGCGGTCAGACGTCGTGCCGTTCTCGTCGGCGATCGCCTTAGCGAGCG
This sequence comes from uncultured bacterium, assembly GCA_902801025.1. Lineage (GTDB taxonomy): Bacteria > Verrucomicrobiota > Kiritimatiellia > RFP12 > UBA1067 > UBA1067. Next base: position 55,477 of record CADCGZ010000051.1, read on the forward strand.
CCGTGAAGTTGGGGTCGGGATAGCGCCGTAGATCGTCGAGGTCGAACGACGAAAGCACGGCCGTGCACTTGGGAGACGGCGGATACGGGTTCTCGTTCGTGTTTAGCTTGACGACGTTTTTGGACCTAGGCTTTATGTGACGTGCGATGCCCATTTTTAGAATTCCTTTGGAAGGATCGTAGAGACTCCTTCTGCCCTTGCTTCTTCCATGTCTTCTTTCATCAGCAGTTGTGCGCTCGTATGGTATGCGTGCCTCTTGAGGAGTATGAGCAGAACGTGCTCGTCAACTGTGAAACTGTTGATGTCGCGGACAGCCACCGCGCCTTCGTCGCGGATCACCTTGTCTAGCATCTTCACGTTGTTCTCGAGCGTCACCGTCTTGCTGAAGAGCCGCGTGGTGCAGGAGTTCGGGCGCGTCGGGTTGCCGGAGGCGAGCGGGATGAAGTTGAGGAGGTACCAACCGGAGTTTTCGATGTTCACCATCGTCGCCCCGTCGCGGCTCACCGTCACGGTCGCGCATCCGCTGAGAAGGGCGCAAGCAAGGATGAATGCGACGCGCTTCATTTCAGCACCCCCGAAAGCTGCACTTCCTTGTAGGTGAGGATGTACGGAAGGGGAATGGGAAAGTCTGTGCCGGGAATCTCGAAAAGGACGGACTCCTGGGTATAGTAGCTCATGTCGCGTGCAGATTTGCCGTAGAATCTAGCGTATTCCATGAACCTGTGCTGGATTTTGTCCATCGTCACGTCGTTGCGGAAGAATATCCAGGGCATCAGCGGGTCTTCCGAGGCATTGCCGCAGGCAAGCGGAATGAAGTGGAAGAGGTACCAGCCGCTGTTCCCGACGCAGATGTGCTCTTCGCCGGTAGTGCGAATGTCCGCTGTGTCCAATGTGAAGCACCCAGTGAGACATATCGTCGCACTCAGCGCTGTCGCAATGACCAGAATTGTCTTTCTGCAGATCATGATTTTATGACGGCATTACTGCACATTGACCAATATTATAGTATAACACGTGTGCGTGCGCAAGCGGGATTTGGTATAATTGTGACATGAAACAGGGTAATGTCTTAAAATTCGCTCCGAATTTCCATCCGGCGCTATGGGGAAGTGAAAGCTGGGAGATCTCGGTTCACCCAGCGGGACAGAGCGTTGTATCTGGTGATTGCGAGTATGCAGGGAAGTCGCTTTCCGATGTTCTGCCGGACTTTCCGCTGCTTGTCAAGGTCATTGACGCGAAGACGCGTCTTTCCGTGCAGGTGCATCCGAACGAGAGGACGTGCAAGGTGACTGGTGGTGACCCGAAGACCGAGATGTGGGCGATGCTCGAGGACGGCGTTATCTACGCGGGGCTCAAGCCGGGCGTCGGGCCGAAGGATGTCGAAGAAGCCGTCAAGTCCGGGCGCTTCGAGGAGCTGCTCGTCCGCCACGAGGCGAAGAAGGGCGAGGCGTTCTTCATCCCAGGCGGTCTCGTCCACGCGATCGGCGACGGCACGCTCATCTACGAGGTGCAGCAGAGTTCGGACACGACGTTTCGGCTCTACGACTGGAACCGCGTCGGAGCCGACGGGAAACCGCGCGAACTCCATGTCGAAAAGTCGCTTCAGGCAATCGACTACTCGCTTCCCTCGCCGACGCCCGCTGCTGACGTCAAGTGCGCCTTTTTTGACTTCAGGCAGATAGCGCTTGACGGCGAGCTTGACGTTCCCGCTTCGGCTGGCGGCACTGTTCTTTTTGCGGCGGAAGGTTCTTTCTCGGTGAATGGAGTTGATGTGCCGCGCAGGACGAGCGTTCTCGTGCCGCCTGGCGAAGACATTTCGCTCTGCGGCGCCGCGCATGTCTTTCTGACGACATATACATAAAACAACATAGAGAGGTCTTTACATGGACATTTCATTCTTCGACAAGGCGGCGGCTTATTTCCCGGACAACTGTTTCGACAGGGCCGTCGATCTCGGAATCTTGCTTGGCTCTGGCTGGGGCGAGGCGCTCGAGATGGACGAGGTGATCTTCCGCGCGTCGTACTCCGACATCCCTGGACTCGGCGCGTCCACAGTCGCAGGGCATGTGGGCGAGTTCGTGCTCTATCGTCGCGGCGAAAGGAGAATCGCGGCGTGGTGCGGACGCAGGCACTACTACGAGGGCGTCGGCTGGGAACCAGTCGTTCTTCCGATAGAGATGATGCGCCGCATGGGTTGCGGAACGGTTCTCCTGACGAACGCCTCGGGCGGGATAAACCCAGCGCTAAGGCCAGGCGACTTCGTCATCATCCGAGACCACATCAACCTCATCAACGCGAATCCTCTCGTCGGTCCGCATCGCCCAGAATGGGGCGAGAGGTTCCCCGACATGACTGAGATATACACGCGCCGCCTTGCCGAGCTTCTCCACGCCGGCGCGAACCGCTTAGGACTCCGCGTAATGGACGGTACCTACGCCTACAACGTCGGGCCTGCGTACGAGACGCCCGCAGAGATTCGCGCCTACAAGGCGCAGGGCGCAGACGTCGTCGGCATGTCTACCGTGCCAGAGGCCGTTTTTGCAAAGGCGTGCGGGATGAAGATCGCAGGGCTTTCGCTTGTCTCCAACCTTGCCGCAGGAATCGCGCTGCGTCCGCTTGGCCACGAGGAAGTCATCGCCGCAGGAGTTGCCGCAAAGCCGGCTATGCGCGCCTTGGTGGAGGACTTCATTGATCGACTCTGACATTGACGGCTTTATCGGGTCACTCCGCTTTGAGCGGTCGATGGCCGAGAATACCTGCGTGGCATACGCAAGGGATCTTCGGCTCTTTTCGAAATACCTGAAAAAGCGCGGCATATCCGCCGCGGCCGACGTCAAGCGCGAGGACATCGCGGGCTTTCTCGGCGAGGAGCGGGCGAGCGGACGCAAGTCCTCTACGCGGGCGCGGCGCACTGCGGCGATTCGGATGTTCTTCAAGTTCCTTGAGGAGCGGCGCTACATAAAAAGAAATCCCGCCGCGCTTCTCGACCCGCCTAAGAAGGGGAAGGTGCTCCCCAGAGTCCTTTCCGAGGAAGAGACTTTCAGGATGATAGACAAGGTCGACGGAACTGATCCCCGCGACCTGCGCGACCGCGCTATGCTCGAGATAATGTACGGCTGCGGGCTTCGCGTTAGCGAGGTATGCGGCATGAAGATTGAGGACGTCATCGCCGATGGAGAGCTTCTTCGAATACTCGGCAAGGGCTCGAAGGAGCGCGTCGTCCCGATAGGCAAGGCCGCGGGAAGGGCGCTCACGGCGTATCTCGCCTCTGCCCGCGACGTGTTCACGAAAGGCGACCTTTCTGTGTCGCACGTCTTTGTCACTCGGCTCAAGAAGCCGTTTACTCGCCAGGCGGTCTTCAAGATGATCCGCGAGAGGGCCGTCGCTGCCGACATCGCGCCAGAGCGCATTTCCCCCCACGTCCTTAGGCACTGCTTCGCCTCGCACATGCTCCAGCACGGCGCTGACATCCGCGCGATTCAGGAACTTCTCGGCCACGCGGACATTGGCACCACCCAGGTCTACACGCACGTTGACGTAGCTCGCTTCGGCGACATCCACCACCGATTCCACCCACGGGGATAGAGGCGGCGCGTCCGCAGCGGGGCGCGTTTCGGCTTAGGGCTCGCTAGCTTTGCCGCGGATACGCGGCAAAGCTTCGGCGAAAAAGCCGGTCGAAAAAGCCGGTGGCGACATCGATTTTGCGGCCTTTTACATTTTGCCCGTGCCGTCGAGCCTCTCGGCAAAATGGCGGCGCGTCAAAATCGGGTCGCTTCCGTCTTTTTCACCGTCGCTTCGCATGCCGCCGAAACACCCCCACCGCGTCCGCGCCCTAATGCTATCCACAGCGACGCTATCCGACTCTAATCCGTCTCCAACCGACACTAATCGACCCTAACGGCTTCGCGAATGATTTCGTCCGCACCATAATCTCATTTCGCCGTGCTTGATTTTCTTTTCGCTATAATACACACATCCTGCGAGGCGAACGGCACTTCCCCCAATGGTAGGGGCGGCTCGGCACTCGCTCCGCTCGGCGTGTTCGCTGCCCTATGGGTCGCGAACCCCCGCGAGGGGCGGATACCTCCGTGCCGACCGCGCGCGGCGCGGGGTCATAGTCCGGAAAACGGAAAAGGGCAAGTTGATGAGTTGAGAGTTGTGAGTGGGTGAGTTAACTCCTCCACTCCCTCACTCCTCTACTCCACCACTTCTCCCCGCTCCCGCCGGGCGCTTAGTCAATGTAGCATCAACGCTACACGTCGTTCTCACAAAATACGACCAAATATTTTAGAAACGAACGGCATGTAAGTGATGATGCGCTCCTCTGGGCGCATTGTTTCTTTCTGCATTCGTTTCGGGCCTTTGGTCGGGCTTTGTGAGAGTGCATGAACGAGGCATGCGCCCTTTTTTCATGCATGCGAGGCGGTCTCCGCGGCGGTTTTTGCGCAGGGGAAGCGTTGTTGGAGACATGGCCGATTCGCAGATAAAGTCGCGCGAGCGCGTTTCAAAGCGCGGCGAGGTGTTCACTGCCAAACGGGAGGTGAACGCCATGCTCGACCTCGTCAAGCACGAGACCGAGCGGCTTGACAGCAGGTTTCTCGAACCTGCCTGCGGAACGGGGAATTTCCTTGAGGAGATTCTGCTTCGGAAACTCGACGCGGCGACGCGCGCGTCGATCCCGGACGGCAAGAAGCGTCCAGTTCCAGAGAGGTTTGAACGGAACAGCATTGTCGCGCTGACAAGCATCTATGGTGTTGAGCTGATGATGGACAACACCGTCGAATGCAGGGAACGGCTCTATCGCATTTGGTATGACGAATACGCCAAAATATGCAAGGGCATCAAGACCGAGGATGTCTGTAATGTCGCGCGCATCATACTTGGAAAGAACATCGTCTGCGGCAACGCGCTGAGCATGAAAAAGGTTGACGCCGATGGGAACGACACGAAAGATCCGATCATTTTTTCAGAATGGGCATTTATCGGAGAATACAAGGTAAAGCGCACAGATTATATATTCGACAAACTGCTTGATAGGAAGTATCATCGTCCGAAGTCTGATGTGCAACGCAAACCCAATGCTCGTCAGGTTGATTATTTCTCTGCTGGCGATGACAACGGAGATGGTGAAATCGTGAAGCGACATCCCATTTTGCCACACTACAGGAGGATTGCGGGATATGCGGAATAACCTCTATAACACGATATACAATCCCGATGTGCTTTCGTGCATCGCCAATCTCTCTAATGACGAGGTGTTCACTCCGCCCGTCATCGCCAACAAGATGCTCGACCTGCTGCCGCAGGAGCTCTTCTGCGATCCGAAGACGACGTTTCTCGACCCTGCCTGCAAGAGCGGCGTATTCCTGCGCGAGATCGCGAAGCGCCTCCTGAAGGGCCTTGAAACGCAGATCCCCGATCTTCAGGAGCGGGCGAACCACATATTCAAGAAGCAGCTCTATGGCATTTCCATCACGGAGCTCACATCGCATCTTTCACGTCGCAGCGTCTACTGCTCGAAGACCGCGAACGGAAACTACTCCGTGGCTGACTTCGAAACAATCGACGGCAACATCAGGTTCAAGCCGATAGAGCACACTTGGGTGAACGGCAAGTGTAAGTTCTGCGGCGCATCGAAGGAAAAGTACAACAGAGGCGACGAGTTGGAAAGTCACGCCTATGAGTTCATCCACGGCGCAAAACCAGAGGAGATTTTCAAGATGAAGTTCGATGTCATTATCAGCAACCCACCGTATCAGCTGAGCGATGGAGGTGCTCAGGCAAGTGCAAGGCCTATTTATCAGTTGTTCGTTGAACAATCAAAAAAACTGAACCCGCGATTTCTTGTTATGATTATCCCTGCAAGGTGGTATGCAGGAGGGAAAGGACTAGATGATTTCAGGGATACCATGTTAAATGATAAGCGGGTACGCTATCTTGCTGATTATTTTGATGCCGACGAATGCTTCCCGGGAGTCGATATTGCAGGCGGCATTTGCTATTTTTTATGGAATAGAGATAGCGAAGGAGATTGTACCATTGATTCGCGTAGGCATGAAAGAAATTCGGTAATGGTTAGACCATTGATTGAAAATGGTGGCGATGCATTTATTCGGTTTAATGAAGCCGTATCAATTGTGAGGAAGGTAAGAACTGAAAAAGGGTCAAGCTTTTCCTCTTTGGTCAGTAGTCGAAAACCGTTTGGATTCGATACAAGCAAACGGGGACGTAATAAACCATTTGAAAAGGGTGTTAAGTTATATGTAAATAAAAATACGACAGAAGGAGTGGAATACATTGATTCGAGTGAGGTTAAAATAAATCTTGAACTGTTTGCACAACATAAAGTATACATATCGCGTGCATATGGAGAGCGCGATGCTTTTCCATATTGGGTGCTCGGAACACCGTTTTATGGAGAAAAGTATTCTTGCTGCTCCGAAACATACCTTTCCATAGGGCCATTAAGTTCACGGGAAAAAGCAGAGAATGTCATGTCCTACATCAGGACAAGGTTTTTCCGTTTTCTGGTTTTATTAATCAAAAACACACAGGATGCACCAAGACGTGTATATAATCTCGTCCCCATGCAGGATTTTTCGAGACCGTGGACCGATGCCGAGCTTTACAAGAAGTACAAGCTGACAAAGGACGAGATAGCGTTTATCGAGTCGATGATCAAGCCGATGGAGTAAAACTATGTCACGAGTGTCATCTATATATCGAAGCAGGTTCATTATCAGCCCTGTAAACAAGACCTCGGCGGGAGGCCTTTCGGGCGATGGGAAACGATCTTCTGACGTAATGCATCGGGATTATGTGTGGCGTGATTATGAAGTTGCGTTAGCATTTAAGAAGAAACCCAAAGGTCGGAAGAGATAAGATGAAGGCGTTGTGCTGAATTGTAATATGATATCTAAACGGCTATGTGCGTTTCTGCGCGATGGATGCTGTCTGTTCCTGCGAGACAAGTGCAAGTGGGAACATGATGACGCTCCATGCCCAAGAGCCGTACGAAGGGTCATGCATGTTCATAGCGTGAAGCCGCATAGAATGTGCGACCCGCGTCTCGAGACGGCACAGGGGAGATTCTATAGGCAAACGCGCTTCGCCCGTAAAGGAGACGTATATTGGAGCTGCAAGCGGAAAGGCAGATACAATACTGAAAGCGACGCAAGGCGCGCTGCGCGAAAAATGACGTTTAGATATGGAACGGAGATGTTTTATTACTATTGCAAATACTGTGAAGGGTATCACTTGACAAAGAAAAGCAGAAGGGAAGTTGATTCACTATGAAGAATATTGTCGAAAAATATAGGATGCAACCATTTTATCCATGTGGCTTGAAAATTCCCGCTGATCAGGTATTTGCTTCGGAAAGAAATCTGGGGCTGTCGCTGATGGGCGCCTTGACAGGGATGCCGACCGAGAGTCTACAGCTCAATACTGCAGAAATATCAATTGGGCTTGGCTGCTTTGGATTGATAAGCCTCAATCATTCTGGTTATGACGACGGCTGTGAAATTGAATATCTAGATGAAAATGACGGTTGGTCCTTGCTTTCATGTATTGGATATGAGTTGTATGGTGACTCTCGCGGAAAAGCGCAGAAAGTGTGCGCGTCATTTCCGATCTTGACCCTAAGCATTTGCCCTGGAAAGCTTTTGAAGAAATCGAGAGAATGCTATTATGCAGTGCAGTTCTTTGGCCCATATCGGCTTCTACGAAGACTTAAATCTGGTAACCAATGGCTTGAAGGCCCGTTTAGTCACAATGAGCTTGATCTTGACAATTATCTTGAAGGCGACATGGAGCCGCGAGATGCGATACTAAGCCCTCCCGAAGAGGAGTTTGAATTATATTGGGACGCGAAAGACCCAAAAGCAAAGTTTCAAATCCTTTTGAACATGATTACGACGTTCGCCTCGACGCTTTCGGCGAAGCTACTCTACCATGGTCATGTGGGATTGAGTTTTTGGAACACACCCTCTGCTGACGCTCTTGGTGAGATTGATTGGTTTAGAGATAGGAAGCTTGCTCCGAAGTGGAAGCCATCAAAAAGGGAAGTGGAGAAGTACTTGAAAGCAAGCAAGCTCAAGAAACGTGATCTTGCCCCAGAGGCGAGAAAGCTCTTTTGGCCGCCCAAAAAGAGAAAGGAAGGAGTGGCTTCATGAGCTTGCTTGGATGGTTGATTGGTTTGGAAATCGTTGACAGCGTTCTCGACAACGAAGGTGAGCACGAGGAGCAAAGGCGCAAAAACGAGGAGCTGGAGCTCGAGCTTGATCAATTGCGTGGGCGGATAGAGGAATTGGAGCGAGAAACGAAGTGGGGAAGAGGAGACTATTCGTAATGGCCCATGCAAGAATAGACCTCAAGGATGCCGTCTTCAATGGAGAAGATGAGCCGGTTAACGTCGTCTATTCTCGCGCTCCACTTCCCGGAAAGATTGCCCTTGAGCGGCTCCGGTTTGCCGATGCAGCGATATCCATCGCGCTCAATGCTCTTGAGAATCATGTTGATGCGCTTAAGCGTCTTTTTGTCCCGCGTCTGCCATTCTGCGTATTCAGCCCACGCTTTGTCGTGCCAGAGCTTTTTCACGAATCAGTCCTCCGGCGACGCGTCGATGCCTTGCGCGTTGTGCCGCGGGAGCGTTTGGACGACTTTGCGTCGTCGACATCAATGAGGTCGTGGAAATGGCAATTGCGCCCATGTCCGACGTCGTCGACACGGCGGATGAGCTCGTCCATTGGACGCGCGAGAGCGTCGCGCTTGCGCACTGTGAACGGGATTCCCTGGAAGTCGAGGGAGCTCTGGATGAATACAGTTATCGCGCTGGACATTGTAAGCCCGAGACTGTTGAAAAGCTCTTCCGCCTTTTGCTTGGTCTCGTCGTCGATCCTGAAGTTGACTTGCGCCATGACAATTTCTCCTCTTTGCGTTTACGGACGGCATTGTACCATACAGTGCTCCCAATGTCAATCAGATGCTATACATTTTCTCCCATTAGGAAGGAGCCCCAAATGAACTCTGGCGAACTATTCCCCGACAAGTCGGACATCAAGCCGATAATCTACGCCTACGAGCTTGTGGGCGTCGAGTCGCACAGGGGCTACATCAAGGTCGGCGAGACGACGCGCAGCGCGGCTGAACGCATCAGGGAGCAGACGCACACTGTCGCCGTGCAGTTCAGGGTGCTCGGCACGTGGTCGGCCCTGCGCGACGACGGCACTGTGTTCCGCGACCATGACGTGCGCGCGGTCTTGCTGAAGCACGGCTTCGCACAGCTCAACGAAGGCGAAGACCGCAACGAGTGGTACAGGTGCTCGCTCGGCGACGTGAAGGCCGCGGTTCTCGGCATTCAGGCAGGGATTGAGAACGTCGAGGAGCGGACGCAGAACTTCAAACTGCGCGAGGAGCAGGAGAGGGCGATAGAGAACACGCTCGCGTACTACAAATCCGCGAAGAAGGACCGGAAGGGGAAGACGCCGAAATTCCTCTGGAACGCGAAGATGCGCTTCGGCAAGACATTCGCCGCATACAAGCTCGCGGAGAGGATGGGCGCGAAGCGCGTGCTGATTCTCACCTTCAAGCCAGCGGTTTCGTCGGCTTGGCGCGAGGACCTGATGACGCACATCGACTTCGAGGGGTGGCAGTTCGTCGGGCGCGGCGAGCGTGCGGGCGATCCTTCGATAGACGAACAGTATCAGAAGGCGAACAAGAGGAAGCCCATTGTGTGCTTTGGGTCGTTCCAGGATTTCCTCGGCCTTGAGAACGGCGCAATCAAGGAAAAGAACGAGTGGGTGCACGAGATTAACTGGGACCTCGTCATCTTCGACGAATACCATTTCGGGGCGTGGCGCGACAATGCGAAGCACTTGTTCGCGATGGACGACGACGAGTACGAGGAGGACACCAAGGCGGCGGAGAGCGGGAATGCCATCGACGAGTCGTGGCTGCCGATAACGACCGACCACTACCTCTTCCTCTCGGGTACGCCGTTCCGCGCGCTCAACTCGGGCGAGTTCATCGAGGAGCAGATATTCAACTGGACCTACGCCGACGAGCAGAGGGCGAGAGAGGAATGGAAGGGGCCGGACAACCCATACGCCGCGCTGCCGAAGATGGTGATGCTCACCTACAAGATACCGGAGAGCATACAGGCAATCGCGAAGCAGGGCGAGTTCGACGAGTTCGACCTGAACGTTTTCTTCTCCGCGAAGGGCGAAGGGGCGGACGCGAAGTTCGTCTATGAGGACTACGTGCAGAAGTGGCTGAACCTGATACGCGGCTCGTATCTCGAGACCGCGGTCGAGGAGCTGAAGCTCGGAGCGGAGAAGCCGCCGATGCCGTTTTCTGACGCGCGCCTCCTCAACGTGCTGTCGCACACGCTCTGGTTTTTGCCGAACGTCGCGTCGTGCCATGCGATGGCGAATCTGCTGAAGAAGAAGCAGAACGTCTTCTACCATGACTACAAGGTCAACATCTGCGCGGGGACGAGGGCGGGGATTGGATTGGCGGCACTGGGCCCCGTGAGGGCGTCCATGCGTGATCCGCTCGAGTCGAAGACGATTACGCTCTCGTGCGGAAAGCTGACGACGGGAGTCACGATAAGGCCGTGGAGCGGAATCTTCATGCTGCGGAACCTGTCGAGCCCGGAGACATACTTCCAGGCGGCGTTCAGGGTGCAGAGTCCGTGGGAGGTGAAGCGGGACGACGGCACGACCGAGATCGTGAAGAAGGTCTGCTACGTGTTCGACTTCGCGCTCGACCGGGCGCTGAAGCAGATCTCCGACTACAGCTGCCGGCTGAACGTCGGCGAGTCGAATCCGGAGAAGAAGGTCGACGAGTTCATCAAGTTCCTTCCCGTGCTTGCGTACGACGGAAGCTCGATGCGGCAGGTCAATGCAGTGGACATCCTCGACATGGCGATGTCGGGAACCTCGGCGACGCTGCTCGCGAAGCGCTGGGAGAGCGCGCTCCTCGTCAACGTCGACAACGATACGCTGAAGCGCCTGATGGCGAACGAGAAGGCGATGGACGCGCTGATGAGGATCGAGGGCTTCAGAAGCCTCAACACGGAGATTGAGACGATCATCAACAAGTCCGAAGCGGTGAAGAAGGCGATGAAGTCCGGGAAGAAGCTCACGCCGAAGGAGAAGAAGGAGCTCAGCGAGGAGGAGAAGGAGTACAAGTCGAAGCGCAAGGAGATTCAGGAGAAGCTCATCAAGTTTGCTACGCGCATTCCCGTGTTTATGTATTTGACGGACTATCGCGAGATGAGCCTTGTCGACGTCATCACAGATCTTGAGCCGGAACTTTTCAAGCGCGTGACGGGGCTCAACGTCAAGGACTTCGAGCTGCTTGTGTCGCTGAACGTGTTCAACGAGGGGCTGATGAACGACGCGGTGTACAAGTTCAAGCGCTACGAGGACGCGAGTCTTACGTATACCGGCATAGACAAGCACACAGGCGAAAACGTCGGACTCTACAACACGGTGCTGTCGCGCGAAGACTACAACGCGATGGCGGGCAAGACGGAGGAGTCTGCGTCGGATGACGCAATCCTCGCCAACGTCGGGTATTCACTTAGGTATCGCAGTTACCTTCCGCTCTATTCGCTTCGCGCGGCGTGCGGCGTGCTGGGCGATGGCCGGGAGGTCGCGCCCGATGGCTGGGTCAAGGCGGAGGGAATTGGCAAGCTCGACAATACGATGGTTGTTGTTCGCGCTGAGGGCGATTCGATGGAGCCGACAATCCATGACGGCGATCTTTGCGTTGTGAGAAAGGTCGGCGGTGGAAATTACGCCGACCAAATCATTCTCGCCCAGCGCAACGATAAATCTTCCGATCCCGAGTCTGGCGGCGCGTATTTGCTGAAGAAGCTTGTCAAGAAGGGCGGTAAGACTCTGCTCCGCTCAATCAACCGCGAGTATTCGGACATTGTAGTTGAGTGCAATAATGATATAGCAGTTGTTGCCTATCTGCACAAGGTGATGAACGGTTAATCAACTGTCCGCGTATCTCCCGAGGCCATAGGCCGAGCCGCGAAGCGGTGGCTACAGGGGTGCGGATTTGTCGCGCGGTTGTTGATGCACTTAAGTGAGCCGACGATAAGTCGGTGAGCGCAGATGCTACGAAAAACCGCACATTGGAAGGCACGCTACACAGGACAGCCCAGTCGGGTTGTCGCGCTTCGCAGCGTCGGTTCTTTTTTTGGTATAATATTCGAAACCTTCAAAGGACTTATTTATGGCAAGACTTACGGACATCGGCTGGAACGAGTTTCATGCGCTTCCGCTCGAGGCGAAGCGTCCATATCTTGAAAGGGTCGAAGGCGAGGGAATGCCTTACCACACGCTCTTCGCCCAGCAGTTCGATAGACCCATTCTCGAACGGCTATGCGCCCTCGCGAACCGAATCAGGTTCATCAACAAGTCAAAGGAAGGCGCTCTCTACCTCAAGAACGTCCTCGCGCACAAGCGCGCGATGCTATACTTCTCCCAACCGAGCTCGCGTACGTTCCTCTCGCACCTCGCGGCATGTCAGATCCTCGGCGTGACGACCGGATCGGTACGCGACGCGGCGACATCCTCCGAGTTCAAGGGCGAGAGCCACGAGGACTCGGTTCGCACGTTCTCGTCGTACTTCGACATGATAATCATGCGTTCGCCCGAGCAGGGACTTGCCGAGAAGATGGCGTGGGAGCTCTCGAATTCGTCGCGCCCGATCCCAATCCTCAATGCCGGCTCGGGCAAGGACCAGCACCCGACGCAGGCGCTTCTCGACATCTACACTCTCTTCCGGTCCTTCGAGAACAAGGGCAGCATAGACGGCAAGACAGTCGTGTTCTGCGGCGACTTGATGCGTGGACGCACGGTTCGCTCGTTATCCTATCTTCTCACCAACTTCAAGAACGTCCGCCAAGTGTTCGTAGCGCCGCAGGAGCTCCAGGTTCCCGACGACGTGATTGCGGTTCTCAAGGAGAAGGGCGTAGACTTCAAGGTGTCGGACGACCTTCGCGCGGCTGTGCGCATTGCCGACGCCGTCTACATGACGCGCATCCAGGACGAGTGGGACGAGTCGAAGGGAGCTTCAGCGAAGATCGACACGTCGCGCTTCAAGTTTGGCGCCGAGGAACTCAAGCTTCTCCCCAAGGACGGCATAATCATGCACCCACTGCCGCGCCGCGACGAGATCGCGACGTGTTGCGACCACGATCCGCGCGCAATGTACTGGCGCCAGATGAGAAACGGCATGTGGATACGCGCCGCACTTATCGCCTCCACGTTCGGCTTTGAGAAGTCGATCATGGAATGCGGCTATTGAAGTGTGCCGCGACTCTTGGACTAAACGTCGGGTAGTTCACACAACTGCCGTTACTGGATGTCCAGGTGTTGCTTGCGCCATTCGCGCATTGCCATTCCGGTGCGTTGCTTGAAAAGGCGCTTTAGGTAGATGTCGCTATCCCATCCGCAGAGGTTCGCGATGGGCGCTATGGCCTGCGAGGGGCGCAGGAGAAGTTCTTTGACGTGCTCAAGGCGGACGTCTGTTATTTCTTCTGTTATGCGCTTGCCTGTTGCCGCCTTGAAAGTCATCTCGGCCATGCGTTCCGACACGCCCATCTCGCGCACGACGTCTGCGGCTTTCAGCCCGGAGCAGGCATCGCGGCGAATCTGGTCGAGTGCCTGGAGAATGCTGGCGGAGTTTGACGCGACGTTGCGCGTTGAGAGCCGCCGCGTCATCCAGCACGGATGGTAAAGCTCCTTTTCCGGCGGCGCGTCCGGATTC
>CADCGZ010000052.1 GCA_902801025.1 uncultured bacterium
GTAGTCCGCAAACTGCGCCATGAACGCATTTGCCCGTGCCTTGCCAGCAGCGGCAATATCTTTTCGAGGATTCATCCTCCTACCTCCTTTCTGATCTTGATGGCGTTATGAATCTCCTTTTGAGGCGTCTTCTGCGTTTTCTTTATGAATCCGGAAAGAACCCATATCCCATTTGAATCTACATAGCAGTAGAAAAGACGGTACTGCATCCGAGTCACCTTTACCCGAATTTCAAAAAGATTAGGCGCTATCTTCTTCGCATCCGGCTCTCGCAGAAGACCATCTTCGGACAACTTCTTCAACTTCTCGAAAAAGGACTTCTGGACAGAAGCCGATTGCTCAGTCAAAAACTCCGATGCCTGCGGTGTAAAATGTAGTTGCTTGTTCATGGTGCATATTATATCATCACTGATATACGGATGTCAATGCCGCCGCTTTTGCCGCACATCCTCCACGCAGATGTCGCGCAGCCGTGTCACGTTCGTTACCTTGCCCGCGACGCCCCGCCCCGTACCCTCGAAGAAAAGACAAAGATTCATCCTATGTAATTCCTATCGCGGCGGATTTGCCGCGACGCCACTCACCGTATCTCGAAAACAAATGTTCATCCCTGTCCATGCCAAGCCCGGCGGATTTGTCGCGATGACGCGCATGTTTCTACGCCCACCCGAAAAGGCCACATCGCCTGCTGTATCTGAGTCAATAAGCCTTGATCCTTCGACCCAACCACCTTCACCTTTTACCTTCCGCCTATCTCCAGAAGCGCCTTTTCAAGCGTCGCGGGCGTAATGGGCTTGAGAAGGATTCCGTCGAAGCCCTTTTCATACGACTTGTCGCGAACCTCAACGTCAGCCGTCACCGCCAGGACAGGCAGCGCGGCCAGTGCCGGATTACTCCGGATGGCCCTCATAAGCCCCTCACCGTCGAGGTTCGGCATCCATATGTCGGTGAGGACAAGGTCGAACTGCGGCGCGTCGGGACTCGTGAGCAACTTCAGCGCCTCGTTGCCGTCCGGCGCCGTCGCGACCTCGAAATCGCCCATGTTCTTCAAAAGTGCCCTGAGGACCATGAGGTTCATCCTCGAGTCGTCCACAAGAAGGATCCTGTGCGGCATTTTCACGGGGGGAACGCGCTGCTGCGCGGCCGCGGGCGGATTGACGCGCTCCTGCACGGCCACCGCCGACTCCGCAACCTTCACGTTCGGTATGATGACAGAAAAGGTTGAACCCGCGCCGAGGGTGGATTCGACCTCCAGCCTGCCGCCCATGGCCGCCGCAAGCTGCTTGCAGATGGCGAGGCCGAGCCCCGTGCCGCCGTTGCGGGAGACCTTGGAACCGACCTGGACGTATGCCGAGCCGATGCGTTCCAGGTCCTTCTCGCCGATGCCGCAGCCGGTATCCTCAACCTCCAGCCGCAGCACGCCCGTGTCCGCGTTCGTCCGCCGTTCGAACTTGGCACGGATCTCCACATGTCCCTTCTCCGTGAACTTGACGGCATTGCCGACGAGGTTGAACATGATCTGCCGCAGACGCTGCGGGTCGAGCATCAGAAGAGGCATCTCCTCGGCGCGACACCTCAGCTCGAGGCCCGACCTGCCGCTGGAGGCGCGGAACGCCTCCAGCACAACGTGGACGAGGCGGGCACAGTCCGTAGGCTCCGGGAGTATCTCCATCTTGCCGCCTTCCAGCTTCGAGAGGTCCAGCACGTCGTTGACGAGTCCCAGCAGGGTCTTGCTGCTCATGAGGATTGAGTCGATCGCCTCCTTGCGCTCGGCCTCGGTCTTGAAGCCAGACTCAAGCATCGTCGAGTAGCCGATGATGGCGTTGAGCGGCGTGCGGATGTCATGGCTGACGGTGGAGAAGAAGTAGCTCTTGGCCGTGGCCTTCTCCTGCTCCATGTCGCGTTCACGGCGACGGAGAATCGCGTATAGGCCGAACATGAGGGCAAGGGCAATGAGGTTGAGCCCGGTCTGGACAAGGTTGCTGCGGAAGATCGAACTCCCCACATTGGACAGGTTCTTCCGCAGGATGACGCGCCATTCGCCGTCTTCCCGACCGCAGCCGTCCTTGTCCGACAGGACGGGCGTGCAGTTCGCGACGTGTCGGTTGATGATGGTCTCGAACGCCTTTTCCGTCGTCTCGCGAGTCGTCTGGCGTATCCACATCACCGACAGGGTCATGATGATGATGAACAGGGAAATCCATGCGACAGAAGATCTGCCGAAGCGATGCGTGCTGTCGCGGTGGAAGACGGTGATGAAGGTGGCAAGTGCGGCAATGCACCAGATGATCAGGACGAGGTAGGACTCCGTGGCAATCATGGTGGTGTCGAACGTCATGAACGGCATGACCAAGAGGAAGATGACCACGATTGAAATCGCAAGTCCGAGGAGACCCGTCGCCTGCGTGCCCTTTTTGCCTTCCTTGCGCGCGGCCTTGAATGCCGCGGCCGAGGTATAGGCGTAGGCCACCGCAGCGCCAAGGATCGAAATGTCCACGACGACGCCGATGACCGCCCGCCCCAGCGGCACCACGAAGGCGACCAGCACCGCGACGGAGAGAACGGCGTTGCGTGGAGCGCCGTCTGCGTTTTTTCCTCCAAGAAACGACGGCAACGCACCGTCGTCCGCCATCGCCGCCGCCAGGCGGCTCACCGCGACCGTGTTGCCGACGAGGTTCGTGAAGATGGCGCCGACCAGCGTCATGCCGATGATGACCCCGCCTGCCCTTCCAAGAAACCCGCGGGCCACGTCAAATGCGTGGTAATCCGGCACTCTCGATGAATTGGCCAAATCGGCCACGGTGTCGACCCAGCTGGCAGAGGAGGCATCGCCGAACGAAAGCACCGGGATGATGGTCAGGAGCGCGTAGGCGATCACCGCCGTGACGATCGCCGCGAGCATGACCTTGAAGGACTTGCTGACGGGGAAAAGGAATTCCGAGGATGAATTCGATATGGACTCGAAACCCACGAAGAGCCACGGCGCGATGGCAAGGATGCTCAGGACCTGGAAAAGCCCATGTCCGCGATCGGGGGCGAAAATCGGACACATCGCCCCAAGTCCGCCGCTATGGTTCAGCGTCGTCGACGCAAAGCACACGAGAATCCCGGCGGCAAAAACGACCGCCATCGCAGTCTGCACGATGCCCGAAAGGCGACGGCGGCAGCAGATGGCGGCGGCGACGGCAATGGCGAACACGGAAAGGAGGATGTCGCCAAGGTAGATGTCGCTTTTCGCAATCGTGTAGCGGAACCCGAAACTGAAGACGTCACCCAGCATGTAGCGCGCCACGACCACCAGCGCCGTCACGTCAAGACAGATGATCGCAAAGTAGGCAAAGCCAAGAAAGACGCCACACAGATATCCATGGTCGTTGCCAAACGCCTTCGCCGCGTATGCATACGACCCGCCCGGTCCCGGCTGGCGGTTGATCATGTAATGGAAGTTCCACGCGACAACGGCCATCACAAGCCCGCCGATGAATATGCCGATCACCGTGCCGAGAGGCCCGGCCTTTGGCAGGAAATCGTTCCATGGCATGACGAAGGCGTCGGAACCCACGGCGCAGCCGAAGGCGAGCGCCCAAGCGCCCAGCATCGAAAGATGCCGCATGGAAGACTTGATGGCGCCGTCGTTCATGACTCACTCCCTTCCTTCCCCGACAAGGTCTGCTCAAGCGCAGCGGTGGTGATGGGCTTCATGAGAATTCCGTCAAAGCCCATCTCGGCGGCCTTGTCGCGGATCTCCACGTCGGCCGTCACCACGAGAACGCGCAGCGACGAAAGCGCCGAGTTCGCGCGGATGTCCTTTACAAGCCCCTCGCCGTCCAGGTTCGGCATCCACATGTCCGTGAGGACAAGGTCGTACGGCTTGGCACCCGACTCCTTCAGGGCCTTCAGCGCCTCCTGTCCGTCCATCGCCAGCGTTGTCTCGTAGTCGCCGACCTTTTTCAGAAGCGCCTTGAGGACCATGAGGTTCATCTTCGAGTCGTCAACGAGGAGAATGCGATGGACCGGACGCGACGACGCGACGGGCGCCTTGTCCGGTGCGGCGGGCGCGGGGTCCTTCGCCATGACGGTCGTCCGGACACCGGGAAGCACGATCTCGAAGGTTGAGCCTTTCCCGGGCGCGGACGTCACCTTCAGTTCGCCGCCCATGGCCTTCACGAGCTGGTTGCAGATGGCGAGACCAAGCCCCGTGCCGCCGTTGCGCGCGAGCTTTGCGCCCACCTGCACGTATGCCGCGCAGATGCGCTTCTGGTCCTCTTCGGCGATGCCGCAGCCGGTGTCCTCGACCGACAGGCGGAACGCGCCCCCCTCGGCGTCCTTCATGCGCACGTAGTTGGCGCGCAACGTCACATGGCCTTTGTCCGTGAACTTGACGGCGTTGCCGACGAGGTTGAACACGATCTGCCGCAGGCGCTGCGGGTCGAGCATCAGCGCGGGCATCTCCCCGATTTCGCAGCGCAGTTCAAGCCCCGGCTTCCTGCCCGAAATGCGGAAGGCGTCCATGACGTCGTGCAGAAGGCGCGGGCAGTCCGTGGGCTCCAGGGCGATCTGCATCTTTCCGGATTCGAGTTTCGAGAGGTCCAGGACGTCGTTGATGAGCCCCAGGAGCGTCCTGCCGCTCACGATAATAGAGTCAAGCGCCTGTTCGCGCTCGGCCTCGGTCTCGAAGCCCGCCTTGAGCATCTCCGAAAAGCCGACGATGGCGTTGAGCGGCGTGCGGATGTCGTGGCTGACGGTGGAGAAGAAGTAGCTCTTCGCCATTGTCTTCTCGTGCTCAAGCCGCCGCTCGCGGCGCCGCACGATCGTGAACAGGGTGAACATGATGGCCATTGTCACCGCCATAAGGCCGGCCTGGACGAGTCCGCCGCGCACGAGCGCACGTTTCGCGTTCGCCAGATGCTGCGACCGCTGGTCGCTCCACAAGTCGTCCAGCAAGTCGCTGTCGACGTTCGGCGCATCGGCGAGGAACCGTCCGATTGCGTCGAACGTCTTCGTTATCGCATCGTACATCCCCTGGCGCATCCACATGTGCGACATCACGAGAATCAGCACGATCAGCCCGATCCACACCGCCAGCGAACGTCCATAGCACTCGTGCCGGTCATGCTTCAGCACGTACAGATAGTAGAGAAAGCCGAAGATGCACCACAGCACGAGGATGAGATACGACTCCGTCGCCACTATCGCCCCGGAGAAGTAGTTTGGAACGACAAAAAGCGCGCAAATGACCACGGCAAGCACAAAACCGCATGCACCCGTCACCTCGGTCGGCCTGTTGCATTCGGCGTGAGCCTTCCTGAACGCCGCCGCCGACACATAGGCATAGGCGATCACCGCGCCCACCGTTGCGACGTCAACTATGAAGCTGATCGCCGTGCGGCCCAGCAGGGGGACGAAGCACGAAACGCCCGCGAGGAAGACGATGGCGTTGCGCGGCTCGCTGTCCCCGTCGCGGCGCCCCATCCATTTCGGCAGCACCTCCACGTCCGCCATCGCGCCCATCAGCCGGCTCGCGACGAACATGTTGCCCACGATATTCGTGAACACGGCCCCGACCGCAGTCGCAGTGAACAGCGCCAGTCCCGCCTTCCCGAACACGGCGTACATGGCCTCGAACGTCGCCGGCGCAGACGCGCCGTCCGCAGCGCCGAGGCGGGCAAGGCCGTCAACCCAGTTCGCGCCGCTTGCGACGGGCGACAGGACCGGCAACAGCGCGATGCACACATAGGCCACTATCGACGCGACAAGGGCCGCCGTCATCACGCCGAACGTCCGCCTCAGCGGGAAATTGAACTCCATCGACAGGTGGCAGATGGACTCGAACCCCACGAAGAGCCATGGCGCGAGCGCGACGATCTTCAGCACCTGCATGAGCGGCCTCTCGCCATGCGGCGAAAACGCGGGGGTCATGGACTGCAGCCCGCCGTCGTGGCAGAAGAGGCACGCGACGAAACTGATGACGAAGCCCGCCGCGAAGACCGCCGCGAGCGTCGTCTGCACGCCGGCGGCGACGCGCCGGTGGCAGCATATCGCCGACGCCGCCACGATGGCCGACGACGACAGCAGGATGTCCCCCATCGACACGTCGTAGCCTAGTATGATGTAGTGGAACCCGAAGCGGAGAGCATCGACGAAGAAGCTCCGCGCGACGATCGTCAGCGCCGTCGCGTTCGCCCAGATGATGGCCACGTACGAAAGGCCCAGGAACCAGGCGCAGAAGAACCCGTGGTCGCCACCGAACGTCCTCAGCACGTAGGTGAACGTGCCGCCCGCGCTCGGCATGCGGCAGACGAGATAGTGGTAGTTCCACGCGATGACGGCCATGACCGCCCCGCCCGCGACAACGCCGAGAACCATTCCGAGAGGCCCCGACAACGGCAGGAACGTGACGCCGGGCATGACGAACGAACCCCACCCCACGGCGGTTCCGAACGCGAACGCCCACACCGCGAAGGCCGAAAGCTGCCGGCTGGAAGACGTGTTATCGGGCACTTCCGCACCTCCTCGGCAAAGTCCGCGGCGACAGCCACGAGAACTTCACCAGCCAATGGGCATATCTCTCGAGGAAACTCACCATGTCCAGGTCTTCATAGCTGCGTCGCGAGCGCCTTCATGTCGGCGATGAGCCGGTCCACCCCGCCACTGTCCTGCTGCTTGGCGACGCCTCTCAGCGCGATGGCGACATCGGCCATCTGCTGGTCGCCGGCGGTGAGCGCATTGCCTTTGATGGTGTGGGCCACCTTGTCGAGCGTGTCCCATGCGCCGGCGGCGACAGCGGCGTCCGCCTCGGCCATCTTGTCGTCGATGGAGGATACGTATTCGGCGTAGATCACGTTGATGACCTCCATGTCGTTCCCGAGCTGTTCGCCCAGGTATTTTCTACAGCACTCTTTCATTGATTGCTACTTTTCTTCCATATCGCCCACTCCGCTGAGCAAGGCCTCCAGATCATCGCGGGTGGAGACAGAGGCAAGGCGGGGTACCATGCCGTCGGAAATGATGCGTCTGCACAATTGCGCCAGGAACTGACGGTATCCCGGATGGTTGGGACTGGAGCAGAGGATCACGAAGAAGATGTGCGTTCTTGAGCCGTCGATGGAGTTGACATCAATCGAACGGCCATGTCGCAAAACGCCGATGCCCGCAAGCAGCTTCTCCAATCCGGACATGTATCCGTGCGGGATCGCAATGCCGTGCACTGCGGAGAAGCTGACGTCGCGCTTGGAGTGCGCGATGACGGTCGAGACCATGGCGTCGAGCTTGTCCATGGGCATGCCGTTCTTTTCGAAAACGGCCTTGAGCACCTCCCGGATGACGCCTTCGGCGGTCGTCTCGGCGATGTCGCAGACGATGGGAATGGACTTGACGATCTTCTGCCACTCTGCATCGCCCATTGGGATGTTTTCGTTCGTATCGTTCATTTGTCTCTTCTCCTTGTTGTAGTTGTAATTTCGTGTTGGATTAGGGTTTGACGTCCGTATAGCCGCACAGCGCGCCCAGCGCCCAGTCGAGGGCGAAGAAGGAAACTCCCTTCAGGGCGTCCGCCGCCTCGAGCTGCGCACGCACGGAGTCCCGGTCGGGGCTCGCCTCGTCCGCGCAGGCGGCGATTCCCGGGACGAGGGCGGACGCCGGTGCCGCCTCCTTGCACAGCGCAAGGTCGCGTTTAAAGGCGATTGGAGACTCGGTGTAGATCATGGGCGAGACGAAATCCACCCACCCCTCCTTCACCCACCGGGGCCAGTCCTGGCCACGCTTCGCCGCCGCTTCAGGGGTGGGGAACACCGCAGCGGAAAGCGCACAGCCCGGACGCGCGCGGCGGAACATCCGCGAGAAAGTCCGGACGAAAAGCGATATGTCGTCCATCTTCTCGGCGGTCGCCTCCTCGGCGGACGGCAAGCGCACGTAGTCGAGCTGGACGCCGGCGACATCCTGCGGGATTGAATCGATGAGCTCCTGCACGCGCCTGCCGCGTGCTTCCCCGCCGTGGGGAACGGTCCACCGGCCGTCCGAAGACGATTCGAACGCATTGAGCCATAGATGGACGCCGACACCCGCTTTGCCGGCCATCCCGAGAAATCGCCTGACGCCGGCCTCCCCGGAGCCCAGCGCTTCGCGGCGGACGAAGAGCGCATTCAGGCCGTGTCCCTTCATCCATTCCGGCAGTGCCGGCATTCCCCCCGGGAAGCCGGGAGGATTCTGCAGCCAAGCCCCGCGCAGCTCGAACTTCGCGAGTTCCGTGACAGAGATGGGCTTCATGGGGACAGGAAGAACCTGACAAGCCATGTCGGGCGACACCTTCTGGACGATGCTCCTGAGGTGTCTTGCCGCTGCAGGCGATGGAAGCGGTGGGATGTGCGAGAACCACGCGCCGGCGGGCGTGAGCGTCACGGCCGGCGAAACGGCCGCGCCGTTGGGAGAGAGAAACCGAGCCTCCACCTTGGCGGAAGCCGAGCCGTCGAAGAACGGCACGATTGTGTTGTCGGCACGGTGAGGATATGGCGGGAAGGACTCGTCGAGGGGTTTTATGGCGCACCACGGCTGTCCGCCGTGCCAAGTACCCGGCCGGAGACCGAACGCCTCCGAGAGGACGGGGTTGGCCGAATAGTAGACGATGGCGCGTCCGCCTTTGCGAATAAACCCGGCGAGGAGCTCGGCGTCGTCGGCGGGGAGCGACGAGGCATCAGGGACGATGACAAGCCGCGGGGCGGACTTCACGGCGGAGGAAACGGATGGATGAAGGTCGCTGTCAAGCCGGCCGCGGGAGAGCGTGGCGACTACGCGGCGCGCAAAAGTTTCCATACACGAACCTGCCTGGCCCGACAGAACGGCGATTTCAGAGACGGGGGCGAGCGAGAGTGAGCTGACGACGAGCCTGCCCGCACCCGGCGAAGTCGAGCGCCACACGCTCACGCGCACCTCGTCTATCTTCGGCTCCTCGCCAACGGTCGGGGTGAAGTTCCCGAACGGAACGCGCAGGCGCGACGTGGCGAGCGCGGCAGCGTCAACTTGGGCGGCGGCAAGCCAGTCGCCGCCGATTTTCAAGTGGAACGTTGCGGCCCTGATGGAAGCTGCCCCCTCGAAAAGCTTGATGTCGAGCGCGATGGCACCAGCCGGAACGCCAGGGCGGGATGGCGTCGGCTTCACGTCCACGAAGACCCGGTCCTCCGCCGTTTTCGCGAAGTCCCACTCGAGCGACGGCACGGCGGCAGGCGCCACCAGGGCAGCGATGGCGCAGGCGGGCGACAGGAGTCCTTTCATGGCCCGTTGGAAGATCATCGCCACACGTACTCCTCGTCGTCATCGGCCGGCGCCTTGACGGGCTGGCCCGCGGGATTGTCGGCGGCGACAGTTGCGGACGCCGGAACGGGCGTTGGAGCCGCTGCCGCAGGTTTCTGCGCGGCAAAGGGGTTTTCCAGCCTTACGGGAGCGTGCTCGTTGCCCGTGTTGCCGTTGTTTTTGATGATGCTGGCGGTCTCGCGCCGGTTGTTCTGGGCGCGCGAGCGGATCGCGTTTACAAGCGCGCCCAGAAGGAAGATGGCGGCGAGAATGCCGAACACCAGATGGAAAAGGTCGTTCTGAAGCAAGTCCTCCATGTCGGTCAACCCTCCTTTGGCAGAATATCCACGTCCTCGGCCGCCTGCCGCACGATCGCGGCGTCTATCTCGGGGGCCTTGGCCACGTAGCCGAGCATCAGCGCGGTGTCGCAGATGTTGGTGACGCTTCTCGGGACGCCGCCGGAAAGGCGGTAAAGCTCGGACAGGGCCTCTTGGTTGAATATCCACATGTCGCCGCCCGCCGACATGATCTTGTGCTGGACGAACTCAATGGTCTCGCTGTGCGTGAGGGGTTCGAGCGTCCAGGTAAGCTGCACCCTGGCGCGCAGGGACTGGTAGGAACGCACCATGTCCACAAGCTCCGGGATGCCTGCCATGATGACCGTGGCGAGCTGATGTTCGCGTCCGTCGCTGGAGGTCAGGCGCAGGTTGCTCAGGTAGTGGATGAGGTAGAGCCCGTCGTCGTCGCCCAGATACTGCGCCTCGTCGATGAGAATCGCGTGGTGTTTCAGGGCACCCGGCTTGCGGGAGAGTTCCTGGAGCGTCATGAGGCCGTCCGCAATCGAAGCGACAGTCCCCTTCACGCCAAGGCCTGCGATGACATGACGCAGCAGCGCGAGGTGCCCCTTTGGGATGGCGTCGATGCGGATGTGCGGAATGCCCGCCTGGGCGATGCGCTCGGTCAGGTTGGACAGGAGAAAGGACTTGCCCATGCCGAACTGACCGGTGAGGATGCCGGCGACCCGTCCTTCCGAAACCAGGTAGAAGAGCCGTGCCACGCCCTCCTCGAACTGGTTCGAGAGGTAGAGCTGCCGAGGATTGTATGAGTTGACGAACGGCGATTCCCTGAGATTCCAATATTTTTCGTACATGTCAACCATCCTCCTTCATTGCGGCGGCGAACGAATATTTCGCGCGTTTTTTCGTTTCTGCCTCGGCGGCAGCAAACGAATATTTCGTACGGTCTCTCCTTTCGGGCATGGGCGCGGGGTCGGGCTTGGGCGGCGGCTCGAAATGCGAAAGCTGGCCGAGTATGGACTGCGTCATGTCCATCATCTCCGGTTCTGCCCCATGGGAGAAGGACACCGCGGCCGCCGACGCCTCCTTTCGTTCGGCAGGCATCTGGAATTCGTCCGACGACGTTGGGATGGCCTCGGACGCCACGTCCTTCACGAACCCTTCATGCGGCACGAACTTCAATTGCGTCTCGTATGGCAGGCTGACGTTCACCGTAAGTCCCATGTAGGTGAACACCTTCATGAAGTAGTTGCCCAGCCTGTCGCGGCGGAACTGGATCGCGACCGATGAATTGTTCTTCATCTCCTCCCACACCTTCTTCGCTGCGGCGGAGACGGGTTCCGGCAAGGCCACGATGGCGGTAAGCCCGGATTCTTCGAGTGTCGAGACGAATTCCGCGACGCGCTCTGGAACGGCAGAAACAGGATGGACTTCGAGCCAGGGCCTGGCGTCCTGGATGAAGAGTACGGCCGCCGAGATGCGGTGGGCCTCCGCGATGATTTCCTCAAGCGACTCCCTGACGGGCAGCACCTCGCCCGGCTTGTAAGAATGGTAGAGAATCGAGAGCGCACCGATTTCAGCGGCCTTTTCCAGGTCGTAGCCGACTTCGCGCGCCCGCAGTGCGATACGGTCATCGGACTCGGCGAAGACGGCCAGGACCTGCTCGTCCAGCCGGTAGAAGCTGTTCAGCGCCGCGCTCACGGCCACTTCGCGGCCTTCGCCCGAGGCGCCCGTCAGAAAAGTCACGTGGCCGACGTAGATGCCAGAGAACTTGTCGTCCAGCACCGGGATCCCGATGGGAACCTTCATGATCTTCTTCGACATTTAGGATCTCCTCCCCGAAGCCACGGCAGCTTCAAGCTCGCGCAGGCGGTTCGCCATCGCGGTGATGTCCGTCAGCGTGCCCACCACCAGGTCGTGGCGAGCGCCAGAGCACTTCATCAGCTCGCAGAAAAGCACGTCCACGTGGCTGGGTCTGAGCGAATCGACCAGAACGGGGCCTCCGGAACCGGAATCAACCGTGTTCCTGACTACCCCGTTGAAGAGCTCGGCATTCTGCCCCACGACGTCCGCGAGCGTGAAGCCGACCGTCCGCGGGTAGCCGACCAGCGCGTTGAAGCGGCCGTTGGCGCGAACGATCTTCCCCGTAGCGGCGTCGACCGCGAAGACGGCGGCGGCGGTCCCCTCGAGGACGGCGTTGAGTTCCCCGCCTGCGGAGGCGATGGCGGCGGCGGCGGCATTCGCCCGCGCGCAGGCGTTCTTCACCAGCGCCAGCAGCATCTTTCCGTCGAAGGGCTTGCCGACCACTTTCCATGCTCCGCTTTCATAGAGTTCCGTGACAATCTCGAGATCGATGGCCGAGGCGGTCTCCACCACCACCGGCACCGTCTTGATGATGCCGCTTTCGCGCAGAAACTTAAGCACCGCCCATCCGTCGTCTTCCTCCGGCATGACGAGGTCAAGCAGGATGGCGGAGTAGTTGTACGCGCCCGTGCGCAGCATCTCGATGGCCTCGGCGCCGCTCGAAGCCTCGTGAACCTCGAAGTCGTTCTGGAATATGAGGCGGATAAAGGTCCGCGCAACGTTCGAATCGTCGACGACCAGAATCAGGGGCTTCGCACCCCTGCCGGATACGTCATGGATGTTGGCGTGATGATTTGGAGTTGTCATAGGCATGTTACTTCAGCATGTCATGGATAATCGGAGTGGAGTTAGAAATGGCACAGAAGGTAGAGAAGCACCATGTGGTCGATGTAGGACCTCATGGCCAGGATGTCGTATTCCAGCGAAACCGTCATCCAGTCGGTGATGTCGTAGCTGTAGAGGCCGCCAAAGCCCCAGATGGCCTTCCACTTGGTGTCTAGGTCATATACGTTCTTGAAGTCGGGGTCGTCGGAGGGGAAGTCGTCGGGTTCCGACGAATATTTACTTTCGTCGAGCGCAAAGCCACCGCGCCCGTCGCTCTTGGAGAAGCCGCCATAGATGTCGGCCCGGAACCGCATCTTGTCCGAATCCGTCTCGTAGCGCAGCACGCCCAGCAAGCGCTTGTCCCAGTAGGGCGTCCAGTAGAAGTCGCTGGCTTCGCTCGTCGTGGTGGTGTTGAATCTCAGACCGTACCAGACCGACGGCATTGACTCGGAGGACCACAGGGACTCGAGGTTCATGAAGTACATCGCGTTGTCGTCGTGGTAGGACCAGTACTGCGTGCGGCCGGACAGCTTCCAGTAGTCGGACGGCAGCCACTCCGCAGTGAGGGCGAGGGAGTTGTACGTGACAGCCTTGACGGCCGAGGCCACGTAGTCGTGGTCGAAGAGCGTCATGACGGAGAAGTTGTCCTCGGGGTTCCACCGGGCGCCGAAGGAATACACCACCTCGTCGTTCTTGCGCATTGGCCTGAAATAGCCGCTGTTGCGATGATCCTGCAGGTTCGCGTAATAGTCGTACCTGTACCTGCTGGAGTAGTCGGGCTTGCGCTTCGACAGCCCACCCGAGCCGAAGAGAAACACCCCGGAATCGAGGCGCCAGTTCATGCCCACGCGCCAATCCTCGGTGTCGGCCTTGAACTTGTACTTCGTATCCTCGTAGGGCACATCGGTCATCGTCCGCGCGTTCCAGTAGGGCCGGACGGTCTGCTTGATCTCGCCCCTGTGGTATTCGCCGTACAGGCCGATCCAGTCGTTCCAGTTGCCCCCGGCCTTCGCGCCGTACCTGACGATCTCCACCTGGTCGTTGGCCTTGGTGTGGGAAAGGTCGACCTGCCCGTAGGGATGAGCGGGATCAAACCAGGGCCTTTCCTTGTCCTTGGACATCTGCCACTCGAGCTCCGGCTCGCGCAAGTCGCCTGCGACTTGCTTCTCACCCACCCCGATTTCGCCGGGGTCGCCCCGGCGGATCGTCTTGTCGTTGCTGTCGTCGCGCTCCGCGTCGTGCGCGGATATCCCGCCCGAGACCGTCTCCAGCAACGGGCGCATGCTGGCGGAGACACGGTTGCGGAAGCGGTGGCGGATGTTGTAGTCAAGCTTGGTGCACAGGTCTTCGGGATAGCCGTCCTCGCGCAGACTGGCCACGATCCTGTTCGCCTCGTTCGGCTGGTTGAGGAGCATCGCCAGCTCGGCGCGCATCCGGCGGCCGAGGAAGTAGGGATGGAACTCGTAGGCGTGCCGCACGACGTCCTCGCCCTCGTCCGACCAACTGGGCTCGTAGCGGCGCGCGATCATCGGGTCGTCGCCGGTCAAGGTAAAGCCGGTGTTGCTCTGCACGAAACCGAGGCCATAGGAGCTGGCGGCTTCGGAGATGATGCTGTCGCTGATCGAGCGCTTGGTGCTGATGTTGCACGCGCCAACCTGCCCCACCGAGCCGAGGGGGTAGGCCACCATGGCCACGGCGCAGTCGTTCGAACCCATCTCCTTGCGGATCTTAGCGCGGCTATCGCGGAACTCGCGGCGGATGCGCCGGTCCCATTCGTTCATCGACTCGATCCGGTTGCGGTCGGCCTTCCACAGGCGGTTGTGCAGAGGGTCTCGCATGTCGGTGCCCTCCTTGTCCACGGGCGCCTTCTTGTCGCCGGAGCGGAGCGAGGAACCGACGATCCAGTTGCCAGTGTCGGCGTATCGGCGTATCTCATCCCACTCAAGCCTGCTGGGCTCGAAAGATTCCGGTTCCTCGGAGGGGGTGAACAGCGCGAAAGGAACGCCGAACTCCTCCGCGACACGGGTGCCCAGCACCACTTGCGAGCGGCGGGCGGTGTCGAACGTCACCGCAAAGGTCAACCGGGGGCCAAAGGAATCCTCGTCATCCTGGCTTTCCTCGTCCTCGTCACCGTCTTCGTCGTCTTCATCCTGCTCGGATCGCCTGCGCTCGCGGACCTTTCTCGTCTCCTTGTCGTTCTTGAGGTAATGCCGGCCCGTGATCATCCAGCCGATATGGTCGAAGAACTTCGCCGGGAGAGGCGCTTCCTCCTCGTCGGCCCGCTCGTCGATGAGACGCCGCACTTTCCGGCGGCCGGCCTTGGCGGTTTTTGCGGGGCGACTCACAGCGCCGATGATCTGGGGGATCTCGTTCGCCGAGACCAGCTCCCAACCGGCTCGCTGCAACGAACGGATGTGCTCCGTCAAGCGTCTCACGCTCGTCTGCGGCATCCAGTCGCTCTCGGTGAGGTCGGTGTACTTGAGCGTTAACACGGAGCTCTTCGAACACGCCTCCTCGAGCCGTTTCGCCTCCGCCAACGCCTTGGCGTATTCGCCCTGGGCGGAATAGAGGCGCGCGCGGTAGTAGTGTATCATCGGGTCGTCGCGGTCGAAATGCTTGAACCACTCACGCAAGACGCGCTGCGCGGCCTCGAAGTTCCGCTCCTTGACCTCCACCTCGAAGAGCATCGCAAGCGCCCGCACATCCTGGTGGTTGTACTTGAGGAGGACGTCCTCGATCTGGCTGCGGCAGGCGTGCAACCGGTCGGTCTGGTAGCAAAGCTCGGCCAGGAGATTGCGCGCATCCATGTTCAGGGGATCGTCCTTGACCGCCTCCTGCAGCCGGTCGATGATCATGCTGGTCTTGTAGCGCTCGGGGTTGACCCGGTTGATGGCCACGCACCGGCCCGCGAGCCGGGTGAGGTACTCCGCGCGCATGAGGCGGTTGGTGGTCGCCTCGATCAGCGCCACGAGCGGTGTCACGTCCTCCTGGCCCGAGATTTCCGCGATATCGGCCCGGAGCCGCATGGCCGCCATGTTCTCGGGCTCCAGCTCGAGAACCTCCCGGCAAAGGCGGTCGGCTTTCTCCAGCTCGCCCACCCGCAGCTCCAGGGAGGCCTGCTCGAGTTTCATGAGGGCGTTGTCCGAGATGACTTCCGCGATGTCGCGGTAGATCTTGAGCGCGTCCTCGTCCTGAAAGCGGTTCGCAAGCATCTGGGCGTAGGTGTGCTGGATGTCGACGCGGTCG